>JAISZB010000254.1 GCA_031269465.1 Clostridiales bacterium
AATTAAATTTCATTAAATTGAATCAATTTTAAGTTGATATTTTGTCGAATTCGATTTGATTCAGCAAAAAATATCATTTAATTTTGACTTGGAGAGCGATTGTAATTTATTCAATTATTAAGTACAATTCGATATTTGCGATTTATTCCAATTGAGCAAAGCTGCATTGTGTACGCCACAAAACACCAGTTAACGCATTATGTAATGGGCGTTAAATTGTCCTGAAACTGGAGACTCATTTTAATAAATATTTCTTTTTGCCCGAGAAATCGAAGCCGATATGATAAGAAGACAAGGAATGCGAGTCCGGCATCGCCCTGCGCTTAATCAAAATCTCATTCGAGAGAATATTGAATTCTCATGATAGTAAACCGGCTACGCAACTATTATATAAAAACCGCCTATCATCGGAATCTTTGAAGAGGCAATGCTCTGAATCCGATCTCTTAACAACCACCATAATCACACTCACTAACATCTTTCAGCAAAGAAAACAGCGCACTGCCCCGCACCTCTTTTAGGCGCCTCTTCAGAACCTCCGCTTCATATTTGCTGAAATAGTCGCTTATCAACCCGTCTGCAAACAGCAAAGACGCCAAGCATTCCGTCTCATGAGTCAACTCTCCGTCGTTGAGAAACTCAGTGCGCACTTTTTCGATAATATTCCTTACCACTTCCGCTTTCGGGACTATATTATCCTTTTCTTCGAACATCCGACGCTTCTCAGATTTATCGGCGCATTCCGCCTCAACCAATGAATCGCAGATCCAAGAATTCAATTGGCTCAATCGCCTACTCGTGCAAGTTAACACGATTTCCAGCAAGCCTATCGGCCTCTTCAGCGACTCTATAACCTCTTGCATCGGCTTCAGATGCGGCGGACAGCCTTCATTGGAGTCTCCGAGCTCAAACCCGCCTTTTTTGGCACGGGTGACAAAACTGCAGTCGAGCAGCTCATTCAAGCAGCCCGCAAGCAGACAAGCAGAGTATTCGTCTATGACTAAGACTTTCCTTTTGCGCCTTTCAATTGCGCATAAAATATACTCTTGCGTATAGGACAAACCTTTCATGCTATACCTCCTCCAAATGGAGCGTTGGCGGTAATTTAATCATATGCTCTACAATTACTTGAAAGTCAGGAGCTTATTTACATTTAATGGTTTATTGCATCTAATTTAGTCAATGTCATCAAACTATTGTATTTCTGCCTATTATCCTTATAATATTCCCGATATGCATAGTATTAGAATTATTGTTAAGGAGGGTTGGCTAGGCAAGCGACGGTGCCACACGCGGCAGGATGGAATTCGTCGAGCCTAGAATCAGATGACGCTGAACTTTATAAACTATGCTCTTCATGAATTTCGAGATTGCTTCAGCCGCAAAGCTACTTTTGGATGCTTTGCAGTTTTTGTTGCTGGCGCCGTTGCAGTTTCGAAATCCGGAGGATCGGCTTCAATTATAAGAGAACTCAATATTGATCCACTATAATGTTGCAATCTAGCGGACTTTTTTAGAAGCTCCGCCTGCGATTTATGGAATGTGCGGATTTGCTGGTTCAAAATACTGCCTGAATCCCATCTTGCATATAAAGCCGGCGACAGGTTCATCCTGCTTGGCGATGGCGCCTGCCAAAGCAAGGAAGGCGGGAAGACGCCCGGAGCCGCGCACCAGGATTCCGGGGATTCTTCGAAGCCTGAATTCATACGCGGGCATATGTTCGGATGCATGGGCCTCGCTGTAGGGAGTCCGCTGAAATTATTCTCAGTTCCCAAAATAATCGAACTCCACACTAAGATCAGCGGCATGATCAGAAAATTCTCAGTCGGCTCCAGCCCTCTTGATGTACATAATATAGACCGCTGCTATGAGGCGGCTGCCGCTGTGGCTGATGAATTTATACATAATAATGATAATGGCTCAGAAGGCAAAAAAGGCGGCAAAGGCGGCAAATCCGATAAGCACAGCGTCGAAAGGAAGAAAGCCGATAAAGCCGATAAGGGCGGCGAATCGGCGCGCATAGCCCGCATGGCCGCAGACGCCGGGATTCTGGCCGCATCCATGGGAATAGGCTGCTTTCTCGCGCTTGATCGCCATTTCATGTCCGAAACGGCTTTTTTGATCTCAGAGAGAGCGTTCGGCGAAGCGGCCGGCGCAGCAGCGCGCGCAAAGCTCGGAAGCGCCGCCTCCGGGCGCGCGGGAAAACCGGACGGGTCCGGAATGAAAGGAGCCAGGATCAAGCTCGCCGGGCTTTTCTCCCATCCAGAATCCTTTAAAAGCGCAGAGGCCTTCATATATGGAGCGAATGAAGCAGCGCATTATCATGAAAAGAATCTTCTCCGGGGCAAAAACCCTGCAGTGCTGAAATTCGTCCCGGCAGCCGGGGCCGGCGGAAGGAAAGCAGCCCTCGCTTCGAACAATTTGCAGCCCGGCGCAAAGCAAATGATGGAACTGTACGGAATGCGCCTCAAAATCGAAGCTGCGCTTGATTCCCCCGAAAATCCGCCGCAAGGCTTCAGCCGCCGCTTTTGGAGCGAATCCGCGCCGAAAATGCGCGGCCTCGACTTTAAAGGCGTACGGGCCGGCTTGGACGAAAAGGCGAAGAGCGGCATTTTCAAGCCGCTCAGGGCGATAGAGGCGTTTTTGGCTTTTCGGGCGCCGCGCTTGGCTTGTTTCAAATGGCTTCCGCCGAATATTCATCAAATTGCAAAAATTATTTATGCAGGCATGCCGGGACGCCAAACAGCAGTGAATTCGCAGCTGCAGAGTCCCTGGCCTATTTTTTAAGGAAAAACATACCTGCCTTTTTATTGCGTTTACCCAGTTTGCCTGCATTCAAGATAATTTCCTCAAAAAAAGCGGGCGGCCGCCCGCCATTTCAGGCGAAGGCTTCCTGGTTTCGTAAAAACAGGCAAAATCAGTAATAATCACCATCCGCACATTCAAAATCAGGAAATCAAGGCAGGCATTCCAGGCTCCTTGGGAATGGAAAACCTTACAACCACCTGGACATTGTCGCACGGGACGCAGCACTGATTTATCCCTGCATCTCCGCGTACGGAAAGATACATGAAGGCGTCGGTAGCGTCCCATCCCCAGGCTTTGCACAAAAGCCTGGCAAGCTCGTGCGCGGCGCTTGTCATGGCCGACTCTACTGTTGCGCCTGCGGCGTTTATGTGCCATCCGGCAGATGTCTCGGTCAAAGGCCAATGAAGCTCAGCGCTCTTTACAAGCTTAACCCTTGCGGTGACAAGCCCGGCTATTTCAATTCCGGTGCCGCATACTTCACCGTCGCCCATGGATGCGTGCAGATCTCCAATTTGAAGAAGCGCTCCAGGAACTCTTACCGGAAGGTAAACTTTAGCTCCCTTTGCAATGAGCTTGCTGTCCATGTTGCCGCCATGCCTTCCAGCTAAGAAGCTGCTGATGGCGCCGTCCTCGGGCGCAACGCCTATTACGCCTATCATTGGTTTCGCATTCCAGCTTATTCCATTGAATTCAACGGCGCCATCCTTGACATGCACGAGTTTTGTGCGGTCTTCGCAAACGGCGCGGAGAGGCCCGCTTCTGCTCGATGCGTGGATGAAGCCGCACCTGCCCACTGATATGTCAAAGATATCCACTGCCAGCGCGTCTCCCGGCTGGGCGCCCGCAACGAAAACAGGGCCGGAGGCGCCGTTGGCTTTGCCTGGAGTGTATATAGGCATTTCACCGAGAACTGAATTTCCGCCATAGCAATCCACTGTCTTGAAGGCAAGCGTTTCACCATCGCAAGCAGTATTTGAAGGCGAGTTGGATTTTGAAAAGCTGTAGGAGATCTTCTCTACTATCTGCATACTTACCTCCTGATTCTTAAGCGCTTGAGAGAGGCTTGCAGTCCAGCGTCCCTCTCCAAAGCGCTCTGAGATGGGATGATTTCATGAAAGCCGAGGCGTCGTGCCAGCTTCTATAGCGGGCGCACTGATATGTACATCTCACGCTGACAGAACGTCCGCGTTCACGCCGCATGATCCTGCATCCGAAATCTCCAATGCGCATCAGTATAATTATATACATCTGCAGGCGCAAATCGCAACTTAATCTTTCAGCTTGCAGAAAAGGGGAAGAAAGCGAAGGCCGGTTCCGGCCGCTTCGTTCTTTCTTCCCTTTCTGTCAGTTTCAGTTCTGATTTAGGATTATTTTATGACTGGGTAGCCTTGGACGCTTGACGAGCCGGAAACAGCGTTTGCCGCGGCCGCCGCGCTTATTTCCCTTTCATCAAAGGCTACTGTCTCTTCGTCAAAATCTTTCCTGGACAATACAGTGCCATGCTTTTTTCCTATTGCTATTATCTCCTGAATTGCCGTCTCCCTATCCATTTTATCTTCAGCGTACCGCTTTTCGAATGAGTCGAAATCTGACTTGAGCGCGTTGTTGTAGTTTGCTTCCTGGTAAAAGCTATCTAAAATCCCCATGAAGATCCTCCTCGCTAAATGTAGAATGCGCTGAATCCCTATTCGCAGCAAAGGCTCATGGGCAACTTACGCTGCGACTTAAACTATTCAGGCGCGTATAAATCTCCGCTTCGGAACAATACTGGCAGGGTGCGGAATTTCTGCCAAGAGAATGATTTTTGGGAGAGACTCCGCGCTTCGCGGCAGATTTATATGTCTTAAAATTCGCATTTTCTTGATGATTTATACCTGCAATAGATGGAACAATTTTCGAATCTTAAATCTTGTAAAAAAATCTTGACTTGAAGGGCCCTTCAAGTGATAGTCTTTTTACATATACTGATTTGCATATGAAAGATCCCATTTTGAAAATTTATCATTTAGCGAGTGCGTAATGTCGATATAGGCATTTCATGCCTTGGAAGTGATATTCATGCTTCAAAATAGGCGCATTGCAGGTAAAGCCAATATGAACCGTTTGAGCATGCTGGCGCTATTATGAGCTTATTCGCAAATAGGAGGAAGGGGTGTTTGCAGTCATCTGCATTTTCGAAGAATCCTTAATTTTAGGCAGTTTGCCTTATTTAGGGATAAGATCTAAGTATGAGGAGGGTGAAATGGTTGATTTGCAAACCTTTTAAAGATATGATGCTTTCAACGCTTGGAATGGGGAATATGAGGCTTCCGACAAAAGGCGACGGCGGCCCGGTGGACGAGCCCAGGGCTAGGCGAATGCTGGAGCATGCCTATGAAAGCGGGATCAACTACTTCGATACCGCTTACAGGTACCACGGAGGCGAGTCTGAAAAGCTGGTAGGATCGGTTCTTAGGCAATATCCGCGCGACACGTGGCATTTAGCGACCAAGATGCCTGGGCATATGATGGGATACAGAAACGGAAAACTCGAGTTTTCCGGCTATATGAAAGGAAGCGCGATAACTTCGCCCAGCCAGATTTTCGAGGATCAACTGGTCAGATGCGGCGTGGACTATTTCGATTTTTATTTGTTGCATAATGTTTGCGAGACGTCATACGACTTTTATACAGATTCGGATCTGGCGGTCGTAGATTATCTTCTGGATCAGAAAAAGGCTGGGCGCATAAAGCATCTTGGAATTTCCGCCCACGGGCGCGCCGATACGATTGATAAGTTCCTAGGTTGGAGGGACTGCTTCGAATTCGTGCAGATACAGCTCAATTACATGGATTGGGATCTTCAAGATGCAGCAAGGAAGTATGATGTCATAGTCAAGCGCGGACTGCCTGTTATTGTAATGGAGCCTGTAAGAGGCGGTAGGCTGGCAAAGCTTTCAGAGCATGCTGAAAATCTTCTCAAAGCGGCGAGGCCAAACGCTTCTGAGGCTTCATGGGCTTTTAGGTTCCTTCAAGCCCTGCCGGGAGTACTGGTGGTTTTAAGCGGCATGAGCAGCATCGAGCAGCTGAAGGAGAACATCGAGCTGTTCTCGAGGCAAGACCCGGCAAGCGAAGAAGAAAGAGCTCTTCTTAAAAAGATAGTGGAGTCGATGCTGAGCCTGACGCCTTGCACAGGCTGCCGGTACTGCTGCGAGGCGTGCCCGCGAGGATTGGACATTCCAAAGCTTATATCAATGCGCGATGAGATAAAGTTTGAAAACCCAGGCATTCTGAACTTCACATTGGGAGCGATGAAGGAGAGCGAGCTGCCGGGCGCTTGCATAGGCTGCGGGGCATGCGCCAAACTGTGTCCTCAGGATATAGCCATCCCTGAGGTTTTAGCTGATTTCACTCAGGCTCTGAAGAAGTTTGGAGAGAAATAGCTATACGGATTTGCCTATGACAGTTCCATTTTTGAACTTGACTTACAGCGAATGCGATTGATAACGGAATTTCGCGCCTTGAAAGAGGACACTCAAGCGCAAAAGCAGTTATTTATCTATAAATCTCAGGTAAGTTGAGGCGAGGAGAAGATTTCCGATTTGAGGAGGTTTTTCGCCTCAACGACGCATAATGATTTAAAGACTCCTAATGTGCATTTTGAAAAATCACAAAATACCTAACAATGTAAACGTGATTTTTAAATTAGACTTTGAATTAGTTGTGAAATGTGTATATCAATCCAAGCAGGAAAGTCTGAATTTTAGTTGCAATTCAGTTCAATATACTTTAAAAGCATAGACTATTGAAAATATTTCTGC
>JAISZB010000258.1 GCA_031269465.1 Clostridiales bacterium
GTCGGAGTCGATCACCACGCCCTCGTCGGCGTGGCCGTTGATTGTCAGATCCCTGTTGGGGATCCCAGAAGTGTTCTTGGTGAACTTGATGCTTTGGACCACGTCGATGTATGTGACGCTGGGATCCATCAGGGCTTTGGCAAAGCCTTGGAAGTCCGTCACCGTCGCCTGCGCGGCGAACGCCGGAACAGCCGTCAGCATGAGGCTTACAGCCATAAGCGCCAATGCGGAAAACTTTTTAAGAAACTTCATGTTTCTACCACCTATCCCTTATAATTTGACCTGATTGCCTATTGCAGCGTCTTGATGCGGAAACTGACGAAATGCCGCTTGAAAAAGCCCCGGCCCCAAAGCTTCATCCGCATCCCCAAGATGCGTGGCTTCCTGCCAGGCGCCCCATAAAGGCAAGCTAACATAGGTACGGATGTCATAACCTCCTTATAAGCCGTTTGCGCTTAATGTCAAAGCATCACCCCTTTCGCTTTAAGCGCAATGCGTTGACGCCGCATTATTCGAGCTGGAATGCGCATGCTTATCGAAACGACGGTAATATTATGATTACGCATGCTGATTGGCCGGACGCCAATTCATCCGAAATCGCCGCAGAGCGCGAAGCTTTGCAAACCCACTGCTGACGCTCTTTCCTGGAAGCGTCGCCTAGAGGCTTATAAGCTTGCATTATCATGTTCTTGAAGATAGGAAGCCATGCTTATTCGACATCGCGCGGCAATAGACGTGTTATTATCTGCAAATAATTGTTATTCAATTATAATACGCCGGAATCTGCATGTCAATGTTTTTTGCCGATGAGCCTGCTGGAATTTTAAAATTAATGTCTAATTGTGCTATATTAATGTATCTGCGCTATGCCCCAGTCTTCCCTTATTAATAGCATTAGTAGAAAAAAGTTAAAGAGCGAGACATTTATTTTGAAACATGGCATGTCAAAATAAAATGTACAGTTTTTGGCAATCTAGATGATATATTCCGTTGTTTTTTTCATGTCTAATCAATTTAGTGCAATCATAGCCATTCGATTAATGAGTCGGGTTCTTTAAGCTTAATTCATCCTGTTTTAAGAGTGGCATCTAAAAATTGAAGAAAGGCAAGCGCCAGAGAGGCTAAAGCTAAATTATGCGCATTAACAAGAAGGCAGTCCTCTTACGCAGTTTAGCCGCAATTGCCGAAAAGCCCGCTTCTTTAGGCGGCGCGATGAATCGGCAAGGCCTTCATATTGCGCGAATGCGCCGCTTTTTTGCAGAATCGTGATCGGCAGGCAAAAATGATTCCGCTGAACTATAGTCAGCCTGCGGCCAAAGGCATCAAAAAACGAAGCTTTTCGCCATGCAGAAGGCAGCCTGAAAATAAAAGCGGGCAGCCGCGGGAGGCATGTGATTGGCTCGCGGAATGCCTGCGCCGATAGGCGCGCGGCGGGAGCATGTCACTTTAGATATATAATCGGCATAAAAGGTTAAAGGAAATAGAGGGTGGGAAAAATTGCAATGCGCATGGCTTTGCATTGCAATATGCCGATTTTCATCAAATGCCCCTTTTTTGGGTCTTTAAACCCTAGCGGGTACTGTCCTGCGTCCAAGGACTCAAGCGGTGATTTTACAAGATTCTTGCATGCGCATTCTTGCTTTTTGCCTTGCTAAGCTTAAAGAACCGTTATTTTCTATGAAAATCAGTATAGCTGAAAAACGAGCATTTTCAGGTCAGCATCCTATCAAGGCTTTTGGGGAAATTAAAGGTCATGTCGATTTGCAGTCAAACGCATCTAGGATATTTTACTTGCAAATCAGCATATATGCATAATTTTCTTAAAAGGTTCCTTTTTAGCATTTTGGGGTATAAAAAAATGGAATGAGGCATATAATGCTCATTCCATCCTTTTGCCCGTTTAACCGAGCACTGTCATCCTTGAGAATTCACTTTCTGAAATTTCATTTTCCATCGGGCCGCCCTTTAGGAAGCTTTCAAAATCATCCAAAAGCTTGTTGGTGATGAAGCCCCTCCTGTCAAAGGTAGGCCCCGCGCAGTGAGGAAAAAGCATTGCATTCTCAAGCCCTGTCAGGGGATCTCCGATTGGAAGCGGCTCTTTTCCGAACACGTCAAGCACTGCGCGAAATCTGCCTTCCTTCAAGCAGGCCGCCAAAGCCTCTTCATCCACAACGCTTGCCCTCGCCGTATTTATAAAAATGGAATCAGGCCTCAGGAGGCGTAGAAGCTCTCCGGTTATCATGCCTTTGGTTTCTGGCCTGGCTGCGGTATGGATTGATACAATCTTGCACTGGCTGAAAATCTCTTCGAGGCTGGCATAGGAAAATCCCATGCGTTCAGCCAGCGCTTCGTCCCTATGGGTAGAAAAGACTGAAAATCTCACTCTGAAAGCTCGCCCGAGCTCCAGCACCTTCTTGGATATAGCGCCTAAGCTTACCAGGCCTACTCTTTGATCCAGGAGTCCTTCTGTTTCAAGCTCGTCCGGCGCCTTCCATATGCCGCTTCCGAGACATCCCGAAGCTTTCCCCATTTTGCGGAGGGCGAACAACATGCATGCTATGACGCCTTCAGCGACAGATTCTGCGAAATACGCGTTACCGCTTATGACCTTCACGCCCTTGCCGTAAATTCCGGGAGCAACCAATGATCCCACGGAGCCTCCCGTATGGATTATTATCTTAAGAGGCGCTCCCTCTGCCATCTCCTCTGTAATCAGTGGATTGCCCCAGCCCGTTACGAGGGCCTCAACTCCCGCGAGCTTTTCTTTGAGAACGGAAGGCGGAATAGGATCTTCGCCGTTCCAGCAGGAAGCTCCGAGCGCATCAAGGCGCTTTCTGGCCGTCTTGTCGATGAAGCTTTCGCGCAGCCCGGCATGCAAAGCAACATAAATTTTCACAAGCATCCATCCAACCTTTTCAATATGCTGATTTTGAGCTTGCTGTCCGTTTTCAAGGCGCAATTGATATCGGCATTTCGCATTCGCCGTACATTCGATCTCCAAAGAGAGAGCTTTAATATGCAAATCAGAATAGTTTTCACTATTGGGGCAATCAAATGTACGGATTGGAGATTGATCATCCATTGAGAGCTGCGCAGCCAGCCTCTGAAAAATGAAATTTGCTATGCTGATTTGCATATGAAAGCTCCTAATTTTAAAGCTTGATTAGGCGAAAACGCATAATCAAGCACAAAAACAGGCGCATTTGACTGCAAATCGGCATATGCGCATCAGCCTTAGGAAGCCAGCGTCAGTCCATTCAGATCTCAAGCCCGGCTCCGCAGCGGAATAGCCGCGTCAGCGCGAACCTTGGAAAGTCCTTCTCATCTTCTCGCAGTAATGCTGCACATTTTCAAACTTGGCGTCTGGAGCTATGCGGTGATCAGGGCAGGGTATGAAGCCTCCCGACTCAACTAGCGGCCTCAACCTTTCCACCTCTTCATCCACAGCTTTGAAGTCGAGGGAAAATACGTTTTTATTCACGCCGCCCACGCCTCTAAGCTCTTTGCCCCACTTTTCGCGCCACGGCTTTATATTGGCGCCCCATGTGCCTACTTCAATCGGAAACATCGTATTGACTCCATTTTTCAGCCAGGTAGGGATCAAGGAGTCAATCAAGCCGTCACAATCGACGGAGACGATATCGACGCCATAAGACTTAAGCAAGTCGGTAGTTCTTTTATAATGAGGCCCGACATATTCGTCAAAGACGGACGGGATCACCAGCGGGCCGTTTTTAAAGCAAATATCCTCCCAGTAGTGGGCGAAATCAAATGTGGCGCCTGATTCTAACGCGGCTTTGACGCAGTTGTAAGATAGCTCTCCAACCGTATCTATTATTTCAATGAATAGATCCATATCGTCCGCCGCCAAATAGCTCATCTGCTCTACGCCCAGGTAATTCCTTACAATTCCAATAAGCGACCCCGCGCTCAGCCCGTATGGCGCGTCTCTGGCTGAAGCGCCGGCAAGCCTGCCAAGAGCGTCAAAATCAATCCTGCCTTCGCTCCACTGCAACTTCGGCTTGTACAACTTCTCCCAAGACTCGCGATCCTCAAGGGAAGTGCCTATCTCGGAAGGAATGGAGACTATGCCTGGGTTTTCCAGAACTATGAGGCCTTCAGAGTTTCTGGCTATGCGGGATCCATCTGGGCGCTCTTGCAGCACTTCTTTTTCAAATTCCGGGTAAAGCCCTGTTTTCATAGAAAAGCTGTTGCCCCAGTTGAAGTCGAATCCAAGCTTTTTCATGATAGCCAAGTCGCCGTCGCCGCTATCTCCAAATTTATGGTAGCTTTGCGCGTCTTCTTCGGTTATATGGCCTTCGCAGCGCCATTTGTCTACAGTCCTGTCCCAGTAGCCGAACGCCACGATGGGCATGGCATCATAAGGCTGATAGTGCAGAATTGCTAGGGTGTTCTCCCTGACGTTCATGCGCCTTGCCTCCCTCAGTTTAGATGGGTTTAGATGGGTTAAGCAGACTTCACCCTGTGTAGCGCCGCTGCGGCTTGTCCATGCGCGGAGCGCGGCCTTTGCCGCTCTCATAAAGTATAGCGCGTTTTTCAGGATTTACAAGCCTGATTATGCTTGCGGCGCAATCAGGCTTTATAAAAGATTGCTTAGAATTTGATGTCAAGCCAGTTCGAATTAACAGCGCTAACAAGCCTGGCATCCTGATAGGCCTGTTGCAAGGTCAATATCGTCTTCATTATCCAAATGTTTCCTGTTTTCTCCACTACCAGAGCGAACATCGGCTTTGAATCGACTCCAAACTTGGCGTATACGGGGAGAAGGAATTTCAGCCTGTCATCCTGTATGCTGTACATGGGAATCGCATATCGGTAGTCTATCCTGCTGAAACGGATTGCCACATCTATGGAGTTTCTGATCATAAAGGATGTGTTGATTACATCAAGGTCATCCGCAGTCATTCCCATCCTGCTCTTGCGTTCATTGATTATGTGGTTGAGGGTAGCGGGGTTGTTGAGATCAAAGTCAGCCAAATCCGCGTCGAATATCAAGTCATTTGGTTTGTCATAGAACTTGACAGGCATAAGATTCAGCCTCATTTCGCTGAATCTGCTGCTTTGAAGCTTAAATACAGATTCTACGTATTGGGGATTGCTGTATATATTTTTGTTTTTTTCATAATTGTATATTATATGTACATAGTTTCCGAATTTATCCACCAGAGATGTATTCACGAGAAGCTTGGTCTGATCCAGGTTCCATCTGAAGTAATCGGTTACGCCCTTTGTCTTGAGGGCTAAAATCCTTTGGAGTATTCCCTTCATATAGTTTGACAGCATTTGGTATGGATTTGCGGCGTCATCGGAATTGCGCCAATTTTCTTTGTAATATAGAATGTTGTATATTTTCTCAAGCTCTTCGTTGTTTTCCGAACTCTTGGCGGAAATGACGGTTTCCGTATATCTCAGCCCTGTGACTCTCTTGAAATATTTCTTTACCATTGAAATCTTGGTGCCTACAAACGCCCCCACCCATGTGGAATCGCTGCCTTTGGGCCTGACAAAGGAAAAATACAGTATATTCCCTTTGGAATCATGGTATGGAGTCTCAACAAGCTTAAGACCGGCTTCCAGTTCTGTTTTGCACTGAGTCGTCAAGTCTGTGATTTTTCTCGGATAATACTCAATGGCCGCACTTTTCATTTTCCTCATGGCGGTGTCCAGCTCATCAGCAGTGGTGTATCGACCGGTCGCGTCTGATATGCTATTAGTAACATCATCGATGTCATATATTGATCCGTGTTCTTCAATGCATAAATGGTCCAGCAAAACTTACACCTCTTTCTTTTTTCCTTCTGTTATGGAGAGAATCTAGGGCGCTTCGGAGCGCTTGCAATTCACCAGTGATACCGCCGCATCTATAGTTTTCCCATCGCCTCCATAAATTCTTTTCTTCTCTAGAAGAATACGCCTTGATTCATGCTTTCACGCTTCATATGAGCATTGGAAATTCCGATCTTTGGACTGGATTGCGCCATGAGCAGATGAACATTCAAGTCCGGAACCGCAGCATTTTTCTGCGCGTCAGTTCAAGCCGGGCATGCGCGCCTCAGCAAGCCTCCTAAGCAGTATATGTTTTTTAGGGTCAATAGATGATCGCCAAGCGTATCTAAGTTTGGCGATTCTTTTTTCATTTCCCGCCATTCTTCGTCCCAGCCGTAAACCCTGCCCCGCAACCTCTCGGCGATTTAAGGCGCCGGGGCCCTCAAGAAGCTGCCAGGCATTTTCTGCGGCCAATTCTTTCTCTTTTTCTATGCCGCCATTTTCTATGCTGATTTGCGGTCTAAAGTAATCTTTTATATTGCTTCTCATTGATTTCTCCTTTTTAAAATTAGGAATTTTATTGAATTCATTATCTAAACTTTTAATTATTTCATATTTTTTCTAATTATCTGCAAAAAATAAAAGACGTTTATGTAATGCAAATCTCATTTGAAAAAAAGACCCATTATAATAATACCATAAGTAAATATTAACGTCTAGATGATGAAAAAAATTGGCGTGAAGGAGCAAGCGCAGTTTCATTCATTGGAGTTTTTAACAACCCATTGCCAAGAAGCCGCCCGCCCCTTTAGGCAATGCGTTGGATCGGCAAGGTCTTAACGATTGCTCGAAAGCGCTGGTTTTTTGTAGAATGCATGGCCGGCAAGCAAAAATAATCCTGCCGAGCTATAATTATGCTGCTTTGCATTGAAAAGTTCCGATTTTGATGTCGGATTATACAATTAACGAGGAATGCGGAAATAGTCATTTCCCACCCTTCAGTGGACAGTCAGGCATCAAAATCGATGCGTTTGACTGCAAAGCTGTATAGCTGAAACCGCGGGGCGCACGGGGATGGCTCGTGAAATCCCGCGCCGATAGGCGCGAGAAGCCCCCGCCTCAAGCGCTTTGCGCGCGTATGCGCTGTTGAGCGCTAAGCGGGAGCATGCCGCACTTGGCTTCCTATACTGATTTGCGCCTGAAACCGCTTTAAAGCATATGGCTGCAATCGGCATGGCATTTGCTTTCGCCGCTTGTAATCGGGTTGTCTGCCGCAAGCTGATGAGGTTTGAGAAATAGCATAAAAATGCATGCGCCAACCGGTTTCAAGCTAGGTTGACGCATGCATTTTAACTTTTCAAAAGGCGGCTAAGGACAATGAGCCAACACTTCTTATATTTCGCGATTATGCGGCATTGAAACGGAAGCTGTTTGAAAATTCACATTTCAACTTTTTTCATCTCAGAGACAGCGCATGACTCTATGGCGAAGGCCGCTATCCTTTCGGCGGCGTCAGGCTTGCGGTAGTCCATCTGGTTTTTAGAAATCTCTTTTAGAAGCTTGAAATTGTCAGCTTTTAGCATGTCTATGGCCTTTACGATCTTTCGAGGCTTTCCGCAAAATATTCCCAGGCGATGACTAGTCATGAATTTTGGATTTTTCTTTTCCTGCCCGTAAAACGAGTCGGTCACAATGACGGGCTTGCCCAGATTTACAGCCTCCATAAGCACATTAGGGCTCGCGCGGGCTATAAGTAAGTCCGCCTGCTTCATGTATTTCACGATCTCGCTTGTAAATCCCAAGACATCTATGAAATCATTCTGAACCTTCTCAAGCTCCGCCTTCAATAACGCGTTCGAGCCGGTAATGATGCACATTTTGCAGGATCCATCAGCGCTGAGGCTCTTAACGATAGATTTTATCTTTCTGGAGCCTTGGCTCCCGCTTATCAAAAGGGCGCTTATTCTCTTGCCGGCTTCGGGCGCCGGCGGTTCCTCGTTGGAGATGAATTCATCCCTTACGGGAAATCCGAAGTGTTTCAGCTTTTCGTCGGGCATGCCCAGCTCCCGCATGCGCTTGCAAGCTTCCTCCGTAGGGCAGACAATGGAGTGGACTCGCTTGTCAGACCATAGAGACGTAATGTTGTCCAAATCCGCTATTACAGAAATGACGGGTATGCTTTTGCTTTTTTCAGATAGTATGCTCAGTATCGAACCCACAAAGGCTGCATGGACGGAGATTATCAAGTCAGGATCATGGAAGTTTACGCAGTTGATGAAGCCGTCTTTGATGCAGTAGGCAGTCAGCCGGTTTATTGAGTTGTGCGCGAAGTCGCAGAACCGGTAAAGCATGCCCCAGAGAAGGGGCATGTATACCGCGATGGCGTTATAGACTCTTCCGGATGCCCGCGCCGCCCAATTGCCTATGGCGAATCCATCAACCACAGTTATCCTGGCCTCGGGCATTTGGCGCTCAATCTGGGCTTTTAGAGCCTCAGTTATGCTTTTATGCCCTTGGCCGGTGCTGAATGACGTGACAAATAATATATTCATCCTATTGTAATATCCTCTGCCAATTCTCCGTAAACCGGTTTTGTCTGCTTGATCATCCGAAGTATCCTGGGCCTGTTGTACCTTTGGATCATGATGAAGGGGATGTTCAAAAGCAGAGATATGTAAATCACAGTCAAAAACACCGACGCTTCGGCCCAAATGGCAAAGAGGAACGATGCGGCGATTATGCTTTCATGAGTAAGCTCAGCCCGGCAGGACTCAATCACGTATATTTCTAAATATTCGTTATCAAATCTCTGAATCTTCTTTTTGTAAAAGATGCTTTTGAAAAAGTCTCCGAGTTCAGGCAGGGAATTCTTCCACTTCTTTACCCTGAACAGCTTTTGGTAAATCGCCCCGCCTTTTTCCCAAGCCCTGGACCGGAAAATTCTGTTTCTGGGATTCAGCCACTTCAAAGGCAACGCCAAAGATGCAATGGTATTGGAAATGGAGAAAAAAAGAAAAAGAATCAAGTTGCTTATCAAGGAATCCATACCCTATCCTCCGCGATAAGAAATCTGGGCGTATGCTGAATATGCTGACGCGCAGTCCTTGCGTCTGTCCAGGGGCAACCAATAATCGCCTCAAAATCGCATTTTAAGCGCGAGCAAGTCATATATACTGCTTTTCATATAAAATTACCTTTTTTGGAGCTTGATTATACAGGCTTCAATGGATAATCAAGCTCCAAAAAAGTAACATTTGATGAAAAGCGGTATATGAGCTTTATCATGTTGAAACGGCGGCCTGCATTCTTCGCAGGAAAGGATGAGCCTGCTTGGAGCCGAGATTTCACTCAGCCCCTCGAAAGCCCGGAGCGCTTCGGGGGAAATTCATCTTGTAAAGGGATACGTAAAAAACTGCTCCCACTATAAGCCCGCAAACTACATCAACTACGGAATGCTGCTTTATGAAGACTGTAGACATGCATATAATAGCGCAAAAAGAAATGGCAGCAGCTTTAACTACAGCCCTTTTCCTGCCTTCCCATGTGTGGATTATCGCAGCAGTCACCGCAACTGAGTTTATCACGTGTACGCTGGGGCAGACATTTGTCGGGGTATCGAATTTGTATACAATCTTCAAAGCCCATGAAAAAGGATCATTTCCAGTTATCGCCGGCCTGATGCTCACCGCGTTCGGAAAGAGCATGTAAAGCATG
The DNA here is from genome assembly GCA_031269465.1 of Clostridiales bacterium. GTDB lineage: Bacteria > Bacillota > Clostridia > Lachnospirales > WQUN01 > JAISWZ01. The sequence continues at coordinate 9,502 of JAISZB010000258.1, forward strand.
TAAGCCAGGGACATTCCCGCGCCAAGGAACATTACGAGCTTGTAATAATTCTCTTTGGAACGGTGGCCTACATAAATCAGCCCCGCGGCTATGTACGCGAACCAGAGCAAGTATGGAATTACAAAAACGGGTATCAACGGAAGATCACGATCCAGCGGTATCTCAATGATATGCTCTGGCACCAGGTAAACCTCCAGGAGCTTGAACCACATTAATACTGGAAGCAAAGCCAGTATGGCGAAAAAGTGCCTGCGGCTTGATAGATATTCTTTGAACTTTTTTATTTGCCCCGCCTCCCAAGAGATGTTCTTTTGTATGCATATGCAGGCTGTGCCAGCATGCGCCTGACGCACCGGTTTGAGAACTCGCCAGCCCGCTTTGCGAGACGACTATTATACTGATTTTCATAGAAAACCGCCTTTTTTGGAGCTTGATTATACAGCGAGTGCGAAATGCAGGATCGGCATTTCGCACAACTCAATGGACAGCCAAGCTTCAAAAAAGGAACATTTGATGAAAATCGGTATAGCTTCAATATCGGAAAGCGCTGATTTCATCGGCAGCGATGCGCCATGTTCATACTGATTTGCATATGAAAGCTCCTGTTGTGAGTGGACAGTCAAGCCCTAAGGCATGCTGGCTTGCAGTCAAACGCAACGATTTTGGGGTAGGATCATCCACTTTCGCATTGCAAGCAGATTTGCAGTCATAGCAACGATTTTAGAGCTTGACTGTCCACTATGACCAAGCTCCAAAATCAGAACTTTAGTATGAAAACAGCCGCATGATTAAATAATCTATAAAGATTCAACAGGCGATAAATACATCATCAGCGGTGAAGCGCAGCGTCATAGAAGGTTCATATGCAAATCAGTATATAATCCGACCCCAAAATCGGAACTTTCAAATGCAAATCATTGCAGGCGGTTCATTCGGCTGCAAATCGGCATGTTAAGCCTGATTTTAAGGCCGCGGCAGGTGCAAGAACGCAACCCCCGCTGATGTCCGGCGGGGGTTGAGCTTGTTTTTCACGCCATGGAAAAACCAACCGCATTGCTATCTATAGTTTTTTTGTCCACTGCAAATAATAGTAGCATCGCGCTCTAACATTGTCAATATTCAAATGATGGCAGCAAATGCGCTGTTATCCGGCCTGCTTATGAAGGCTTCCAGTTGCATTCGACCGCAAGCCGGCATGTGCCCGGGCATTAAGCAGGCGTTTGCGCCAATCAAAGATCCCCGGGCGCCATTGCCTGTTAGACGCAAAAATATATACGCAGCAAAATCGGTATAGTTTATGAACAAGAAATGGAAATTGCTGCTTTAGAGTTTTTGGATTCGTCTTGCGCAACCGGATCACTATATTCAAAGGGAGCTTCAGCGCGCCAGAAAGCTGCAAGGCGCGCCAGCGCGCCGCGGCGTCAGAAAACCGCAGCCTTGACGAAGCATTCAAAGCTCTTGCCGCTGGCCTCTCCCTGGAAATAGTATGCGGGTTGAACTATGCTGTCGTCGTAGATGCATACCAGCTCGCAGCTTTTAATGCTGACGGTTTCTTCGCGGTCGAGATCAGGAAGCCCAAAAAAGGCTTCCTTCATCGACTTTATTTGGCAGCTTCCAACTTTATCGTACTGCACCGCATAGTAGTCAAGGCTGATTAGCCTCCCATGCCTGTCTATTGAGGCTTCATTGCTGAAGGCGTAGTTTTTCAAGCTGCTTATCCTGTTTATGAAGGCTATTTTATAGACGTCTCCGTCGAAATGAACCTGGGCTTCTTCATAGAACAGAACCAGGCGCCTTGCGGATATGAATTCGACCGCCTTCATAATCGCCTCTTCGTCCGACTTCAATTCGTATTCGTCGGAAAAACCGCTAGGCGCCGCTTCAAAATGCACTTGATTTATAGCCCTGTCTATCTTTACGACTCCTCCGGAACCGCTGAAAATATATGAGTTCTCATCTTCTTCGGCGTCTTCTATCTCTATGAAGCGCTGCGCGTACGTCGTGGCCATATTGAAGTCGTCTTGCCTGTACTTGACCATATAGCAGCCGATTCGCCCTTTGTTGGACTCTTCAAGCTCAATTTCAAGCAGATATGCCCCTTTTCCGTCCGTTTCGAAATCCTGCGCGGCCAGGCTTGCCCCTGCATTCGCCCTTGACAAGGCTCGCGCGTCAAACCATTGAGACTTTGCCAAAGCCGCGATGACCGCAGCCGCGATGACCGGAATTATAGATTTCTTGTTCATTGATCCCACCCCTTCATTGCATAATGGAATTCCCTTATTATACCCAAAAATATCCTTATCAAACATATTGAGGAATTCTTAGGCCAAGGCATTGGAAAAATCCGAAATTCATGGAGCAATCGAGCTTATTTTGACATTTTTTAAAATAAATTCGTTGGTTTGTCAAAAAATTTCCATGGGCATACTCTAAGAGTAAAAGCGGAAGCGGGAGTGCGATTTGTCCGCATTCCTCGCAAATGCGCTTCAATAAAGAGCATCGGGGGGTGATGTTATGAAAAATGAGAAATGGCAGGTCAGGATGCTTCCCATCTTAATCAGCCTGCCTTGCATCCTCGGAAGCGCGGCGCTTCTATTGGCTAAGGCGGCGCATTACTGCTGCGATTTGATACTGATGCGCGGGGGCAAGAACTTTATGCAGGTTCATGCCGCAGACGCGCCCGAAACAGCCTTGATTGCGTTCGATAACGAGCAAAACGGGGAGGAGGTTGATAGATGGGCGAAAAGCGTAGCCAGCCGAGAGATGAGGATCACATCCCATGACGGGCTGTCCCTCTATGCTTTGAACTGCACGCAGGAACCGCAGTCTCACAGCTGGGCTGTTGTGGTTCACGGATACTCCGGTACTGGATTTGAAATGAATTCAATTGCGAAGCGCTTTCATGACATGGGCTTTAACGTCCTCCTGCCTGACTGCAGAGGGCACGGCAAGAGCGAAGGCTCATACATCGGCATGGGCTGGCATGACCGAATGGATATACTGGGATGGGTCGAAAAGATAACATCATTGGATCCTAAAAGCAATATAGTCCTCTACGGCTTGTCCATGGGGGCCGCCGCAGTGCTGATGGCTTCAGGGGAGCAGCTTCCGAAAAACATCAAGTGCCTGATAGAGGACTGCGGATACACTTCAGTGGATGACGAGTTTTCATATCATTTGAAAGAAAATCTTCATTTGCCCAAATTTCCTCTCATGAACGCTTTGGATTGGCTTTGCAGCAAAAAAAACGGCTATCACCTAAAAGAAGCGTCCGCGATTGAGCAGCTTAAAAAGTGCAAGATCCCGATTCTCATAATTCACGGGGAAATGGACCGCTTTGTGCCCACCGACATGGCTTACAAGCTCTATAACGCCGCAGAGTGCCCGAAGGAAATCTTTATCGTTCCGAACGCCGGGCACGGAGTTTCTGAAGCCGTATCCAGGCAGTTGTACTGGGAGCGGGTAAGCGGGTTTGTAAACAGGGCAATCAAGGGTGAGAATGTGTAATAATTGTGAAATATGTTGTCATCGGCGTTAATTCTGGCAAAAAAACATTTTTAATATTGACTTTCTTGATTATTCGCTATATAATTACACTATCTTCCATGGTTACTGGTTTTCACTCCAATCTCCATTGCCATGCCTTTCAGACAAACTGCAACGTTTAAACGGCTGTAAACGTCAGGATTGTGAGCCTCGCCCGATGATTTTGCTGTTTTTAGCCCAGGACGCAGGAAACATGCTTATTTGGCAGGCACAATGCCAGATGTTGCAGAAAATGTAAAATGGAGGCTTTCTACTAAAGAAGAAGCCTGCAGACACGAATGAAGCCGCCGCTTGCGGCGGCTTGCTTCATGCCTTATAGGCGCGACTCTTCAGGTTCTTCGTTAAGCATTATCGGTGCTTCTAGCGCAACTGGAAAATTACGCCTAATGCGGAAAAAGGAATGTGAGTTCTTAGACAGGGCTTAAGGCTCCTCATTTTCCTATAACCCGGAAATCAACAGGAAAAAGCTTGCGATGATTGGAGTTAAGTGAATCTATTGAGAAGCCGCACACGCTTTAGCAGAAGGATTTGACGTTAGAATAGTGGAATTTCGGAGCCAAGCAGTTTTGCGGCAGAAAGGCGGAAATGTTCATGTCGAAATTGAAAGCCACAGGATTCAAAGTGTTGCAAGAAAAGGACGCCATCGCAATCAACGGAGGCGCCCAGCTGGGATACAAGTACATGACATGCGGAACGTACTATATGTCGAAGGCAACCACAATTATCCAAGGTTACAAAGTGCTGGTCAATCGCCTGGTCAAGCTGGGCTGATCACAACTTTTCCGCCATGGCGGCTTTAAAGCCGCGTGATCTGGTGCCAGAGGCGCAGGCGCCCCGGCAGTCAGCCGTGATTTAAAATAGCAAAAAAACGCCCGCAACCTTGCACTTGACAAGGATGCGGGCGTTTTTATTTAGGCAGGCAATGCCCTTGCGCTCCTGCATTTTAAGGATATGGGTCAATTTACCCTTCATTCGCCGCATTCAGCCTGCTTTCTTGTAAGCAGGATATCCAAAATGTTCGGATCGCTTTGTATATGCCGTATCCATATGCGCTTGCCGAGGGTTTTGCCCATATATTTCGCGAGTTCAGACAAATCCTCGCTTCTGTTGCCTATGTAAGCCACTCTCATAAGCTCGTTGGTGAGGACTTTCACATTGGTCACCACAATATGAGGGCTGCCTTTGGTATACTCTCTGGCCATCTCAAGGGCTTGCTGCTCGGCGCTGCAGATGGCGTATCTGGATCCTGCCCTTCTCTGGGCCTTCATGCGCTCTCTTTGGATCCAGAATGTGTGATCCAGCTTTTGAAGCATGCTGCATTTCTTTTCCAGGCAGCAGTGTTCCCGAAGAAGCTTTGTCGTCAAATAGCCCTTGTGCTCTGAGCACCAGCAGTAGCCTATGTGCTTTTCACGCTTGCGTCTAACCCCGTCAACACATATTTCGGGATGCTTCTCGATGTGTCGAAGCATCTGCAATCACCTCGCTTTTCATATCGCTAGCGCGTCCTAATCGCCTTTTTCGCGGCTAATGGCTGGTAAGCTGCAAGCCGCGACAGTCTTCAGCCGAAGGCTTTTCGGCTTTCTCCTGGCTCTTGCAGCCAGGCTTTCATTCGCCCCCATGTTTTTGGGATGGCTTAAGCGGCGTCTTAAACCTCCCGGCCTTTACGCCTGTCATTGGCTCAAGCTCCGCGCGAATGCCAATGCAAACCGCACTTGGCGCCTCGCCCGCATCCAGCTGTTGATATGCAAACGCCAAAGCCTCAGCGGCCGAGACAACGCCGCCATAAGGCAGAAACTTCTCGAAAAGGCCGCAGGGACGCATTCAAAGACAATCTAGCCCGCCGCATCTTGCGAATGGCTTTGAAGATGCCGCTCATTTCAGGCGCGTCCCAAGGAAGTGAACTGCCATTGCCGCAGGCAGTGGCGCCCTGCCTTCGCTTTGGAGCCAAAGGGGTTGGAAGCTCCAAAAAAGCAGCAGGCAATGGCATTCTATTAATAATTACGCAGCTTTTGCTAAAATGTTTTTAAAAATCTCTTTTAAACATTTCAATAATGTTACATTATTATTAAAATCCTCTCATTTTCAAAACTCCTTTGTTTATGCCGCTTCCCGGAGATAAACCCACTAAATATGAGTTAGGGAAAGCACATTATTTTATTACGAAATATTTCTAAATGTTACGAATTCGAAATAAAATCTAAAAATTTAAAGTCTCTTTGCTCTAATCTTTATTAAGCTTGATCCTATAATTAAATTATATTTATGAACAAGCCCTGCTGCCACAGAATAATAAAAAAAATTTCCTGAGCGGCGTCGCGTTATTTTGCAATTCGAGCGTCCATTTTACGGTTATGCTGGGAAGCAGTCATAATGACGCTATGATGCTCTAAAGATGCATGCTGCATTTTCTGCAGCTTTGAGTCCAATTATTATTGCCTTAGCCACAGAGCATCTCTAAATTCTCTCCTCGCTCAGTTTAACGCATGTCTGCTTAAATTCTAATAAAAATGCTATGGCGTTTTTATGGAATATATGATAAATTAGATAAAGAGAAAAATTGCCTTTGAGCCGGCTCAAGAAAAGCCGGGCATTGTCTAAGGTGGGACATGGATGATTTCAAGAGTTGTGATAAAGCTCAGCGGTGAAGCTTTGGGCGGAAAAGGCGCAGCTGCGTACGACGATGATTTGATTAGGAATATAGCGGGGCAGATTAAGAGGCTTAAAGAGGTTCAAATCTCAATTGTAGTCGGAGGCGGGAACTTCTGGCGCGGATGTTCTGACGCTTCGGTTCTATGCCGCTCCCGCTCGGATCAAATAGGAATGCTTGCAACTGTAATGAACGGCATATATCTATCTGAGAACTTCAAGGCAATGGGCGTCAGCTCGCGTGTGATGACTCCGTTTCAAGTAGGCTCATTCACTCATCTTTTTTCGCGGGATGATGCGCTTAATGCCATGTCTCGCGGAGAAACAGTGATATTTTCCGGGGGGACAGGCCATCCTTACTTTTCGACTGATACAATTGCCGCGCTGAGGGCGGCGGAGCTGGATGCAGGCTGCGTTTTGTACGCTAAGAACGTAGACGGAATCTACGACAGCGATCCGAAGAAAAACGCCCTGGCCAAAAAGTACCGCGCATTAAGCTACAGCGAAGTTCTGGCCAAGCAGCTTAAGGCTATAGACCTATCAGCCATGAGCATCTCAAGTGAAGCTGGCATTGATTCATTCGTATTCGGACTTGGCGAGGAAGACTCCATTGTCAGGGCGTGCCTCATAGCCGGAGAATGCTATCCGGAAGACGCCGCGCCTCTTGGCACCAGAGTATCTGCAAACTGCAATAAGGAGGAATTTTATGTCTAAGCATACGAAGCCATATGAGGACAAGATGAAGAAATCGCTGGACAGCCTTGACATCGAACTCAACACCATACGCGTAGGCCGAGCCAATCCTCATGTTCTGGACAAAATCAGCGTAAATTATTTCGGAGCGGATACCCCGCTCAACCAAGTGGGAAACATCAGCGTTCCGGATCCCAGGATGCTTGTGATACAGCCGTGGGACTCCAGTTTGCTAAAGCATATCGAAAAGGCGATCCAGGCTTCCGATCTCGGAATCAACCCTACAAACGACGGCAAAGTCATACGGCTGGTATTCCCTGAGCTGACAGAGGAGAGGCGCAAGCAGCTTTCCAAGGAAGTAAAGAAGAAAGGTGAAGATTTCAAGATTGCTGTCAGAAACATCCGCAGAGACGGAATGGATCTGTTCAAAAAGATGCAGAAAAAGAGCGAGCTGACTGAGGATGAACTCGAACAGCTGGAAACTGAAATGCAGAAGCTCACGGACAAGCACATTCTCGAGGTCGAAAAGCGCTTGGATGCGAAGAGCAAGGAAATTATGTCTATTTGATGGAATCTTGACGCCGGTTTTGGGGGGCGGGAGCGCGGACTCGCCCCCGCCCCTAAGGCGCCAAGGTCTTTTTGTTGCATGGGCGCAAGCTGCGCAAAGAGCGCTGTGAATTTGAAATCAAAGATAGCTTGCTATACTGATTTTCATTGAAAATTACCTTTTTGGTATACTGCTTTTCAAATAAAATCTCCTTTTTTGGAGCTTGATTATACAGCGAGTGCAAAATGCCGGTATCGGAATTTCGCACCACTCAATGGATAATCAAGCTCAAAAAAAGGAACATTTGATGAAAATCGGTATAGCTTGATTGTGCGGCGAGTGCAAAATGCCGGTATCGGAATTTCGCGCAATCCAATGGATAATCAACAAAAAATGGAACATTTGAAAATCGGTATATGCTGATATGATTAAGAGCTCCTATTTTAGCTTGGCCAAGCGTGAAAATGGACAGTCAAGCTGAAATAGGCGCATTTGACTGCGAATCGACGTCTGAATTTTGGAAAGGTTGTTGGCATTGCCTCAAATTGATGATGAAGTCCCGCGCCACATAGCCATAATCATGGACGGCAACGGGAGATGGGCGAAAAGCAGGTTCCTCAACAAGGCCGCAGGGCATCGGGCAGGCGCTCAGGCGCTTAGAAAGCTTGCGACCGAGGCGGAGAAGATAGGGGTAAAGTATCTGACTGTATACGCGTTTTCAACGGAAAATTGGAAGCGCCCTCAAGATGAGATAGAAACGCTTATGAATTTGCTGAGGGATTATATACAGCAGTATATTGACGATACTAAAAAGAATGACATGCGCATTTCCGTAATAGGGGAGACTGCAAGGCTTGCCGATGATCTTCAGGCGAAGATCAAGGAGCTTGAAGAGATGACTGCGGCTAAGAAGGGCCTTCGAATCATAATAGCCCTCAACTACGGGGGAAGGGACGAAATCGCCAGGGCCGCCCGCAAAGCTGCGGCAATGGTTATGTCTGGCAGCCTGAGCATAAGCGCTATTACTGAAAGCTATTTTGAGTCTTTCATGGATACGGCCGGAATCCCGGATCCAGATTTGCTGATTAGGACAAGCGGGGAGATGCGGGTATCGAACTTTCTTCTCTGGCAATGCGCCTACTCGGAAATGTATTTCACCGACAAACTGTGGCCTGACTTCACAATTTCTGATCTCAAGGAAGCTATAGCCCAGTACAAGGGAAGAGACAGGCGCTTCGGCGCCAGAAAAGAATAATGCTCCCCATCAATTGGGGCTGCAGGACGGCGGTGATGGCTTCTTATGATTAAGCGGTTGATGACCAGTGTGATAGGGCTGCCTTTGCTATTGGCAGTGGTGTACGCCGGCGGATGGTGCCTGCAGTTGCTGCTTCTGGGTTTATCTCTCATCGGGCTTTCGGAATTTTATAACGCCATGTCCGGCAATTTGCCTCTCGCGCCGAATAATGCTGACAACTGGCGCTCAGCGGCAAAAAACGCGTTCGCCGGCTTCGCAGGCTCTACAAACTACATCGGCTTCATCTTTGCCATCGTGTACTACATTCTTATTCCTAATATTGGATCCAACTCCTATTTCTTTATACTTATAACCTTGATCATCACCTTGAGTCTTGTCGCCATGGTTGTATTCCACAGCAAGATAAATATAATCGACTGCGCTGTGACTTTATTCGGCTTCTTCTACGTCGCCTTTCTCCTCTCATTCATTTATCTTATAAGGATGCACAGCTACGGCGCCTTTTTCGTGTGGCTGGTGTTCATCTGCGCCTTCGGCTCTGATTCCTTCGCCTATTTTGCGGGCAAGGCGATAGGAAAGCGCAAGATGACCCCTAATCTGAGCCCTAACAAGACTGTTGAGGGAGCTGTCGCAGGCGTTGCCGGCGCCGGGCTCCTGGCGATCGTATACGGCGCGTGCATGGGCAGGTTCCTGCTCGCGGATGAAATAAACATTGTCATATACTGCGCAATCATCGGAATCTCCGGCGCCGCGTTCTCCATTTTCGGCGACCTGGCTGCCTCTGCGGTGAAGAGATTCACCGGCATAAAGGATTTCGGCAAGATATTCCCCGGCCATGGAGGCATTTTGGATCGTTTCGACAGCGTCATCTTCGCGGCGCCGATGGTGTACATGGTAATGATTCTTCTTATTGAAAGGTGATTTTAGTGGCCAAGTCGCTCTCGATTCTGGGTTCTACGGGATCTATAGGAAAGCAGGCCCTTGAAGTGGCTGCAAATCTGAATCTGGATGTAGCGGCTGTTTGCGCGGCTTCAAGCATTGATGCGCTTGAAAGGCAGATAGACTCTTTTGCGCCGCGCCTGGCTTGCGTATTTGACGAGGGCTTGGCGCTTGAGCTGTCGAGGCGGCTTAAAGGAAAAGGCTCCAAGTGCGAAGTTGTTGCCGGAGAGAAAGGCCTCGAGGCCGCAGCTTCCATTCCCGACGCCGATACAGTTTTAAACGCGCTCGTGGGAAGCGTCGGACTCTCTCCTACCCTAAAGGCGATAGAAGCCGGAAAAGCGGTCGCCTTGGCAAACAAGGAGACTCTTGTCTCAGGCGGATTCCTAGTGACTCGCGAGGCTAAAGCGCGGGGAATCCCAATACTGCCTGTCGACAGCGAGCATTCGGCTATTTTCCAGTGCCTACAGGAAAGGGGGGGGAACGCTCCCCGGCGCCTTTTCCTCACCGCCTCCGGCGGCCCGTTCCTCAGAAAAACAAAGGAAGAGCTTCTCGATGTTTGCGTGGAGGATGCTCTAAAGCATCCCAACTGGACTATGGGAAGGAAAATTACAATCGACTCCGCAACCATGATGAATAAGGGGCTTGAAGTCATTGAGGCGAAATGGCTCTTTGACGTCTGCCTGGAGCAGATAGAGGTGCTTGTTCACCCCCAAAGCATAATCCATTCCATGGTCGAGTTCGGCGACGGCGCAGTAATCGCGCAGCTGGGCCTTCCAGATATGAGGCTCCCCATTCAGTACGCGCTCACCTGCCCGCAGAGGGTTTGCTCCCCATACGAAAAAATCGACTTCCTGAAACACCCTAAATTGACATTTGAAGCGCCGGATATTGAAAAGTTCCCCTCCTTGGCGCTGGCATACGCCGCCGCCAAGGAGGGCGGGCTTCTCCCAGCCGTGATGAACGGCGCGAATGAAATTGCGGTCGACGCCTTTCTTCGCGGCATGATTTCATTCGTACAGATGCCCGCGTTAATAGAAAGCGTGCTATCTTCATATAATAGCAATATTGCAGACTACAGGCTTTCGGATGTGCTTGAGGCTGATCGCTGGTCCAGGATCCAAGCGAAGGCAAAGCTTGCGCTGTTTCGTTGATGAGAATTAAACCCAGCCGCAATCCGAAAAAGTCGAATATGCGGGAGCAAGCCGTGTTCCTGCATGAATTAGGGGAAATTCTTAAAGAGGTGTTTCGATGTCAATTGGATCAATTGCAATAGCCGTAATAGTTTTCGGGCTTATTGTAGTAATACACGAGCTGGGCCACTTCATGGCGGCCAAAAAATCAGGGGTTACAGTAGAGGAGTTCGCCATAGGAATGGGGCCTGTCATATGGAAGAAGCGCGGGAAAGAGACAGTTTACTCTCTCAGGCTTCTCCCGATAGGCGGTTTCTGCAAAATGCTTGGTGAAGATGCTGAATGCAAGGACGATCACGCGTTCAACAACAAGAAAGTATCATCGCGCGCCTTCATTCTGACGGCGGGGGCCGGAATGAACTTTGTGCTGGCGTACGCCCTGTTCTTGGTAATCGTGCTCTTCGGCTTTTTCAGGCTGCCCCAGGTAAAAGCGGTCATCCCCGGCTCTCCGGCAGAGATGGCCGGCCTTGCCGAAGGCGACACGATAGTCAAGATAAACAATACGACAATAAACATTTATGAAGATCTAGCCTTCGAAATGGACGGAAACAGAGGAGAACCCATAACGGTAGAATACATGCGGGGAAAGGAGCGCTTTTTTACGGTGCTGTCCCCATTTTTGGATGAAGCCTCAAATGGCTATAAAATAGGCTTCAATACCACTCTGAAAAACGGCATGCTCGCCAAAGCAGATCCTGAGTATGAAAAAGCCGGGCTGCTTGAAAGCCTGGAAAAATCCTTCTACCTGATACTTTTTTATATCAAGGCTACTATTTTAAGCATTGTCAGGCTTTTCACCAGCCAGCTCTCCATATCGGATCTCTCCGGACCGATCGGAATCGTAACCACGATAGGCGAGGTATATACCGAAACAATTTCCGTGAACCTGAAAGCTACTATCTTGAGCATGATTAACCTGTGCGGCATATTGAGCGCGAACTTGGGCGTAATCAATCTCCTCCCCCTGCCGGCTTTGGACGGCGGTCGCCTGGTTTTCGTCATGTTTGAAGCGATAAGGAAAAAGCCCTTCCCCGCGGAGAAGGAAGGCATGGTTCATTTCATAGGCTTCGTGCTTCTTATGGCGCTTGCCGTGTTCATTGCCTACAGCGATATAAAGAAGATGCTTTAAGTAAAAATGGCTATGAAGAATAAGTTTTTTAGATAAAACTCAAGTTGCTGCAGCTGCGCCGCGGCTAAGCGGCGCGGGACAGCGCGGCTAAAGCCGCATGCCCTTAGGGGCCGGAGGTTAAATGAGGCGCACAACAAGGGAAGTGACCGTCAGGAGCTTGAAAATAGGCGGCGAAAACCCCATTGCCATACAATCTATGACAAACACCGATACAAGAGATGTAGATGCTACCGTAAAGCAGATTGAGCAGCTTTCTTCCAACGGATGCGAAATTGTCCGCGTAGCTGTTCCTGATGAGGCGGCGGCGCTCGCATTGAAGGATATTAGAAAGCGCATGCCCGAAAGCCTGCCTTTAGTAGCGGACATACACTTCAACCACAAGCTTGCCTTGATGGCTCTTGAGAGCGGCGTCGACAAGCTGAGGATTAACCCGGGAAACATCGGGAGTGTAGAAAAGGTCAGGGAAGTCGCTAAAGCCGCCAAGCAGCGCGGCGTTCCCATTAGGATAGGCGTAAATTCAGGCTCCCTTGAAAAAGATTTGCTGGATAAATACGGCGGGCCGACAGCTTCCGCCATGGTCGAGAGCGCCTTGAAGCATTCAGCCCTATTGGAGGAATTCGGTTTCTCCGATATTGTGCTGTCGCTGAAGTCGTCAAATGTCAGCCTTTGCATTGAAGCCCATGAAAAGATTTCGGAGGCTTCAAGCTATCCGATACATGTCGGCGTGACTGAATCAGGCACCTTAAGATCCGGCCCGATCAAATCCGCCGTTGGAATCGGCTCAATACTCTCCAGAGGAATAGGCGATACAATTCGGGTATCCTTGACGTCGGATCCAGTTGACGAGCTGGCATGCGCCAAAGAGATTCTTTCGGATTTGGGCCTTAGGCGATTCGGGGTTGAATTCATATCCTGCCCGACTTGCGGAAGAACCGAGATAGATTTGATAAAGATCGCGGGCATCATAGAGAAAAGATGCCAGAGCATCGATAAGCCTGTGAAGGTCGCAGTGATGGGTTGCGCGGTAAACGGACCCGGCGAGGCCAAGGAAGCGGATCTGGGCATTGCCGGCGGAAGAGGGGTAGGGGTAGTCTTTAAAAAGGGCCGAATAATACGCACGGTCAAGGAAGATGAGCTTGTTGCGGCATTTTTCGAGGAGCTCGACAAGCTTTAAAGAAAGACTGGATCATTTATTTACATGCTTTAAAGAAAGAATGGATCATTTATTTACATGCATTATACTATAATCAGGCGAGGAGCTTGGCTATCCGCCGCTGAATTCTTAAATGCGCGCAGTATCCAAGCTCCTAGTCAATGGCCTAAGCTCTAGCTCATAGGCATGCCTTTAAAAGCGAATGAGCTTAAAATTTCTCCTTTATAAGGGTTGATCACTTTGGAAGAAGCTCAAGTCAAAAGCTTTTCAGATGTTTTTGGATGCGCGCCGCTCTTGAAAGATCTTGTTGCAAAACTGGCGCATACTGAGATTGAAAGAATCAAGGTCGACAGAAGCCGCATGAAGATGAGCGTTATGCTTAGAAGTTCGGATATTGTTATGGAGAGCCTGCTTTCTGAACTTGAGCGCCAGCTTATGCTTCAGTTTCCAGACATAAAGGATGTCCGCGTTGATGTGGCGTATGAGTCGGCTCTCGGAAGAGGCAATGATCTCAGAGCCAGGATATCTGAAATATGGGGCAACGCCATAGCCCATGTAGGCCGCAGGCATCGGATATGCTCCGAAATCCTAAAATCGGGGGATTGGCAGATAAAAGACGGCAGATGCGTTGTGCATGTCTGCCAAAACAGCGGATTCATACTTAAAAGCAAATGCATTGACGTCCAGCTCCAAAGCTATATAGAAAACTGCCTGAAAGAATCGGTAGACATATTGTTCATCGACGATCTGAAAGCTCAAGAAGCCGTTTTCAAAGACGCTAAGCTGTTTTCAGACGCATTCGCTTCAAAGAGGAATCCTCCGCCGCTTCAAAATCCTCGCCCTATGAGCCGCAGCCCGCAGGGTAAAAGCGAAAGCTTCCAGCCAGGCAGGAAAGGCAAGGGCGGAGGAAAAATCAAGGTCAGAATAAACTCCGATCTCAGCAGGATGCTAGAAAAAAGCGCAAACGCAAGGAAGATTTCGGATGAGCTGGTAAGGGATGAAGACATCGTATTCGCAGGCGAAGTGTTTTACGTGGAGACAAGAGACATTAAAGGCGGCCGCGTTCTAGTGTCCTTCGATATAACTGACGGATCGGATTCTTTGACTGCGAAGTTCTTCTGCCTCTCGGATGAATACAACGATATCTTCAAGGATGCCTTGAAGCCGAAAAAACGCATATCCGCAAGAGGAAAAGTTCAATTTGACGAGTATGCCAACGAAGTGAACGTCATGATCAAGGAAATCGGGCCGGCGCCAGATGAATCAACCAAGATGGACGATGCTCCCGTAAAGCGAGTGGAGCTTCATCTCCACACCCAAATGAGCTCCATGGACGGGATAACCTCGGCTAAAGATTACATAAAGCGCGCCATCAAATGGGGGCATCCAGCAATAGCCATCACCGATCACGGAGTGGTTCAAGCTTTCCCGGAAGCGATGGAAGCCGCCAAGGGAAGCGATCTGAAGGTTATATATGGCGTAGAGGCGTATCTCGTAAACGATCTCGGAGCCATTGTCAGATGTCCGGGAAATGCAACCTTGAGCGATGAAATGGTGGTCTTTGATCTTGAAACAACGGGCCTTCATAAGGAAACTGACCGGATAATAGAAATCGGCGCCGTAAAGGTCAAAAACGGCGCGATAATCGATGCATTCAATGAGTTCGCGCATGTGGACGAGCCGCTTCCCAAGGCAATCACCGATTTGACCGGCATTACCGACGATATGCTAAAAGACGCCCAACCGATTGAAGAGGTTCTCCCAAGATTCCTGGAGTTCTCCAAAGGATGCTCTCTGGCGGCGCATAACGCCCAGTTCGATATAGGATTCGCTGCCAAGGCGGCGAAAGACTTGGGAAGATCCATTGAGAGCGCTGTGCTGGACACGCTTGAGCTTTCCAGATTTCTGTATCCTGATTTGTCCAAGCACAAGCTCAACATTGTAGCGGAGCATTTGGGAATAAGCCTTGAAAATCATCACAGAGCGGTCGACGACGCAAGTGCGGCGGCTGAAATATTCCTTAAATGCCGAGAGATCCTCATCTCCAGGGGAGCTTCGACATTGGCGGATGTGAATATGCTTGCCTGCGGCGCTTTAGACGTAAGGAAGCAGAAATACTACCACGCGGTGATCCTGGCGAAAAACAGCGCCGGTCTTAAGAACCTCTATGAGCTTATATCCAAATCCCACATAGACTATTTCTTCAAGCGGCCGAGAATTCCCAAATCAGAGTTCGCAAAGCTTCGAGAAGGCCTGATTATCGGCACCGCCTGCGAAGCGGGCGAGTTTTTCAAGGCTGTGAAGGACGGAGCGCCTGATGACTACATTCAGGAGCTTGCAGACTTCTACGACTATTTTGAAATTCAACCGATAGGCAACAACATGTACCTTCTGAGGGAAGGCCAGGTCGCCTCCGTTCAGGAGCTGAGAGATCTCAACAAGCGGATAGCGGATCTCGCAGATAGGTTCAACAAGCCTCTCGTAGCCACATGCGACGTTCACTTCATTGATCCCGAAGATGAAGTGTTCCGAAGGATAATAATGGCTGGGGATGGATTCAAGGATGCGGATCAGCAGGCGCCCCTGTACTTTCGCACGACTGCGGAAATGCTTGGCGAATTCGACTACCTGGGTCCGGAGAAAGCCTACGAAGCCGTTGTTCTGAATCCCCGCATGATAGCCGGATGGTGCGAAGCCATAAAGCCGATACCCGATGAGACCTTTCCCCCTCAGATCGAAGGCGCCAAGGAGCAGCTGATAGAAATAACCACATCCAAGGCGAAAGAGCTTTACGGCCAGGAGCTTCCAAAGATTGTCAGCGACAGGCTGGAAAGGGAGCTCGCGTCAATTATTAAAAACGGCTTCGCGGTAATGTATATAATCGCCCAAAAGCTCGTATGGAAATCCAACGAGGATGGATACCTGGTGGGTTCCAGAGGTTCAGTCGGCTCTTCATTCGTAGCTACGATGGCTGGAATCACGGAAGTCAACCCCCTCCCTCCTCATTATCTATGCCCCGCCTGCCGCTACAGCGACTTTGACTCCCCGGAGGTTAAAGCCTTTTCAGGAGGCTCGGGCTGCGACATGCCTCAAAAAATGTGCCCTGTATGCGGCGGGCAGCTAAGCGGCGAAGGGCATGACATACCTTTCGAAACTTTCCTGGGATTCGACGGCGACAAGGAGCCAGACATAGATCTGAACTTTTCAGGAGAGTACCAAGCCAAAGCCCATGCATACACCGAGGTTCTCTTCGGAGAGGGCAATGTCTTCAAAGCCGGCACAATCGGAACTCTGGCGGACAAGACCGCCTACGGCTATGTAAAAAAATACGCCGAGGAGCGCTCTCTTCTCATGAGAAACGCTGAGATCAACCGGCTTAAGACCGGATGCACAGGAATAAAGCGCACCACCGGACAGCATCCCGGAGGCCTCATGATATTGCCGAGGGGACATAGCATCTACGAGTTCTGCCCTGTTCAAAGGCCTGCCAATGACATGAGCTCCAACGTTACAACAACCCATTTCGACTACCACTCCATAAGCGGAAGGCTCTTGAAGCTGGATCTGCTCGGACACGACGTTCCAACTATCATAAGGATGCTGCATGACGGATCTAAAGTGGATCCCACCGGCGTTCCGCTAAACGACAAAAGGGTCATGTCGCTTTTCACGTCTCCGCAGGAGCTTGGGGTGTCTGCCGAGCAGATAGGCTGCAATACCGGCACATTGGGCCTTCCAGAGTTTGGAACCTCATTTGTCAGGCAGATGCTGCTTGACACCAAGCCTACGACATTCGCGGAGCTGGTGCGCATTTCCGGGCTTTCGCACGGTACCGACGTATGGCTTAACAATGCGGCCGATCTCATAAGAGACGGGGTCGCGTCGCTGAAAGAGGTCATCCCCACTAGAGATGACATAATGCTATTTCTTATAAATAAAGGAGTGGAGAAGAAAGCGGCGTTTAAGATAATGGAGAATGTCAGAAAGGGCAAGGGCCTGAAGCCTGAAGAGGGAGATCTCATGAGGCGCTTCGGCGTTCCTGAATGGTACATCGAATCCTGCAAGAAGATAAAGTACCTTTTCCCTAAAGGCCATGCCGTGGCTTACGTTACAATGACCGTCAGAATCGCCTATTTCAAGATCCATTACCCCTATAGCTTCTATTCGGCCAGCTTCTCAGTCAAAGCTGAAGATTTCGACTACGAGCTCATGTGCTTTGGCATTGACAGGGCGAGGGCGGCTATGTCCCGCATAACAGAGCTTGGAAAAGAAGCGACCGCAAAGGAGAAGAGCACCCAGACTATTTTGGAGCTGGTAATAGAGATGTACGCCAGAGGGTTGAAGTTCGCGCGGCTCGATCTATACAAAGCGAAGGCTTCAAAGTTCTTCGAGTCCCCGTCCGGTCTCATGCCGCCGCTTTGCTCGGTTCAGGGCCTTGGAGCAAGCGCTGCGCAAAGCATAGTAGATGCCAGGGAGGATGGGGAGTTCTTCACGATAGACGATTTCAGGAAACGGACAAAGACTAACAAAACCGTAGTTGATCTATTGATAAAAAATGGAATTTTAGATGGAATTCCGGAAACTAACCAAATGACCTTGTTTTAATAAGTTCTAAGGGAGCTGAAATCGTATGAAATCCGCAGTGTTTTTAGTAGAGGAGTTTGAAGAGATTGAAGCGGTGTCTGTAATTGACATCATGCGAAGGGGCAATGAAGATCTGGATATTGTCTCGCTTTCCGGCTCGCGGCTGGTAACAGGCTCTCACGGCATTGCCGTACAGGCCGACGCTCTTTTTGAAGATGCTTCTATAGATTCATACGACATCTTGATTCTGCCCGGCGGCGGCGGGTATGTCCATTACTTGGAGCATGAGCCTTTTATTCGCGCTCTGAAAAAGCATGCTGCTCAGGGAAAGAAGATAGCGGCAATATGCGCGGCGCCGACGGTGCTGGGAGAACTGGGCCTTCTAAAAGGCAAAAGGGCGGTCTGCTTCGCCGGAATGGAAGGTCTTCTTGACTGCGCGGAAAACCCAAATGAGATAGTAGTTGAGGACGGTCAGTTTATAACTTCCAGAAGCGCCGCTACAGCTCTTTTCTTCGGGCTGAAGATTCTTGAGTCCGCAGCGGGCGCGAAGGCTTCCCAAGAAGTGGCGGATGCCATGCTCGCAGGACTTCTGAGAGTCAAATAAATCCCTTGGCATAAGCTTTAGTGATGCTCGTTGGAAAGTTATAGGCATTGGCAGCGGCATTGATCCCATCTTTGCGCCTTTAGAATAATACAAACCGGCTTTCGCATATACTCGGGTATAAAATCTCAAATGAAGCTCGAAGCTTTTATCCTGAAGAGATATAGCAGTCTGCTCTGATTCTCAAGGCGCATTCAAGAGGTGAGATGATGTCTAGAATATATGACATGAGGCGCAAGGAAGTTATAAATATCAAAGATGGCTGCCGCTTCGGATTTTTATGCGATCTTGAAATTGACGACAATAAAGGCGAAGTGAAAAGCATAATCGTACCTGGGCCTGGACGCATTTTCGGGGCTTTCGGACAGGATCTAGAATATCGCATTCCCTGGGAAATGGTTTGCCAGATAGGAGACGATATAATATTAGTGAATGTGGAATCGAAAAGCGTATTGACCGAATGTTGAATAATGCGCAGCCATGCTTCGATGGCTGGAGGGTACATGAATCAAGCTCCAAAATCGGCGAATTGTCCTGCGCAAGTGCGTAGCGTCCCTTATCAACCGACTTAGGCGGGCAGCCTTTAAACCTGGGATTCTGGACTGACTGCGCAACTATACTGATTTTCATAGAAAATTACCTTTTTTGGAGCTTGATTATCCCATTGAGGGGCGTTAAATGCCGATATCGGCAGTTAGCGCTCGCTGTATAGTCAGTTCCCAAAAAGGTGATTTTCTATGAATTAATCAGCATGGCCAACAAATGCTTATTCAAATGCGTCGAGTTTAGACGGGAATTGACATTCAAAAAGAGCCATCCAGCTTCGAAATTGGTTTAAGCGCGTTGGCTCGACATTCTGAAATATCGTGCTGATTTGCAAGCAAATGTACCTATTTTGAGTGTAAATCAGTAAAACTTCCAAGCGCGCATATCGGCAAAGCCGGAGAAACCTCTTTATACACTGATGCGCATGGGAAAGCTCCTATTTTGGAGCGTTTATGCAGCGAGTGCAAAATGCCCATACCGGCATTTCGCACCTTGAAAGCGGACAGTAATGCTCCAAAATAGGCGCGTGCAATCAGCATAGCCAAGCTCCACAGCTGGAAGCAGTCATGCTCGGCGGCATGCAAGCATAGCGCTTGGAGGAAAGCCTTTTTCCCATACGTCAGCCGAATGGAGGATGTACGCGACATGTCATGGAGGGCAGGGGCTGCGGACATAGAAGCAGCCGTTACAAGCTTTAAAGCTTTATGCGATTACATATCCGAACGAAAGCCAGAGCCTACGAAATCTGATTTCTTGAAGAATAGGGACTGCCTGGAGCTCAACCGGCAGATCAAGCCTCCTTTTCTAAACGCAAAGCCGTCTTATAGCATGCGCTACTACACTTCCATGCTGGTTCTTTTTGAGGCGGCCCTGGCATCTGGAATAATCGTGCATAAATACAGAAACGGAAGAAGCTATTTTGATGCATCTCTAAAATATTCCGATTTCTTGCAACTAAACATCTTCTCCCAATATTTTTTAATATTTCAGACTTGGTTTGCGAAAACTGATATGAAGCTCGCGCTTGATGAGAAGAGCGCCGAACCATTCAAGCTTGTCGACGAAACTTTGGAGCATATGAGAAAAAACGCTCCTGGCGGCTTCATCGCCAAAGACAAGGCTCTTAACGAGCATGGATATTATACGGGAGCTGGAGAGCCCGTCGAAAACGGCTCCATTATATTTTACGCCAAGGAAAACCAAGCTTTTAGAATATTTGAAACCTTTGGCTTGGTCGAAACAGATGACGGAGGCGATCCGAAGTTCTATTACAGGATACATCCGACGCCTTTTGGGCGTTCTCTCGCAGAATCGCTTAAAGACGCAAAGTGCTCAATCGTCAATGTCTTCTCTCCCAACTTTGATGCATCATTAGAAGAATCATACATTGAAGGCAAAGCCGAATTAATCCCCATAATCTCCTGCTTTCCAGAAGGCGCTCTGGATCTTCAGGCTATTTCCAACATCACCGGAAAAGGGAGGAAGATGCCCTCAGAGCAAGCATATGACATGGTTGTACGCTATACGAAAACAAGGTACAGAATAATACGATGCCACGGAGGCCATACCTTTGAAGAGCTGCATTTTGCAATTCAGTCGGCATTCGGCCTTGACAGCAATCACCTCTATAAGTTCACGACAGCCGATGCATCCATATACTCGCCGCTTTGCGACGAAGATATAAAAGCGGATAAAGCAAAGCTTTGCGATGCCATCTTCTATGAAAACCAGCATATCGCCTATCTATTCGACTTCGAGGACAATTGGCTATTCGATCTGGAAGCTCAGTTTCTGACAGATTTCAGCGAAGAGGTAACCAAGCCATTCCTAATAAAATCAGTAGGGGCGGACATTGATCAGTATCCAGAATACGATTGGTAGACTTGCCTTTCACAGAGCATGGACTTGAAAATGCCGATTCCAACATGAGCGGCAAGAAGTCTCCCGTAAGATGGCGGCGGATGAATCGCCACCGCTTAGTTTTTTCTCTTGACTTTTTACCCTCGCCGCCTTATTCTATATTCAGCCAAGCCAGCTTTGCGCTTTCCAGCGGGCAATTGCGCCTTGACGCCTTCTGCAAAAACTTTCTAAGTGATATGCTGATTTTCGTACTAAACCCCTATGAAGCTTCGCTTCACCACTAAGGATGAAAATAGTAAGCCATTTGTGTGTTTGAGACATGGACAAATGTTCATAAAATGTATTTTCGTACTAAACTGCCTTTTATGGAGCTTGATTATACAGCGAGCGCAAAATGCCGATGTCGGCATTTTGCGCCACTCAATGGATAATCAATAAAAAAAGGAACACTTGATGAAAATCGGTATAAAAGCAGGATTTCCTATACTCAAGGGCAGAACGATAGAAAATCCTATGCCGCTATACGCATTGGCGTCGTTCTCTTGCACTGACTAAAATTAGGCGAAGAATGGCTAAAGCGCATGAAGATCCCAATTTCGGCGCCTCCTCGAATCCGCGCAGAGCCAAAACGCTTCTGAGAGACAAGATTTCATACGAATGCAAGAACGATTTCGCGGCGAGAGGAATAAACGCCTTTTTGGGCCTTGACATTTGATATTCGAACTCTGCGCTGAGCGGCGGCAGCCATGCCGGCTATTTGCAGGAGGCGCTTGGCAAGATGAAACGCATTTAATGCTCATTATCAAAATGGCGCTGCTCAGCGGCAGCTGCTGCAAGCAAAAACGAAAACCAGCGAAGTTCCGCGATCGCATAGCCAGCCAGCGCTAATGCTTCTTGCATTAGCAATCGCGACGGACGGCCGATGCCTGCGATAGCGGCGACGCAGTGAACCGAGACTTAAAACTTCAGAAGCGAAGATGTGAGAATTCTTGCGGCAAAGCAAGTTTTTTAAGCAAACCGCAGAGAGCGCGGGGCTGGCTCGCTTCATTTTGCGTTAAAGTGGACAGTCAAGCCTCAAAACAGGTGCATTTGACTGCAAATCGTCATTGCTTGGCAATCCATTTCCAAAATCGGCATTGATTAAGGGCATGCGGAAAATGAAAGGCATATTTTCAGTAGCGCGCAAGATTCAAGCTCAAAATCTGCGCAATCGCAGCCTCTGTCATCATCTCTTCCGACACGTGAAACTTCTTGGCCATAAATGCTGCAATCCGCCTATGGAGCATAAGCCCGCCGTCCAAAAACTCTTGCCTTCTGCCGAAGTACTCCTTTAGAAGATAGCATTCCTCATCATCTAGCCTGAGGTTTTCCAGCAACGACGCATTTGGGCTGTTAATGATGCTCCCAATGGATTCGACCGATACTTGCGAGGCTTCAGCTATGACTATGGTTGACGCAACCATGTCGCCTATCCTCTTGCTCTTCTTTGAGAGCATGATGCTTGCGGCGCCGATGCCCATAAAATCGATGGCGTATTTGAAGACATTGCGGATTATGCACTGAGCCAGGCCCATAGGCTGGCCGTTTTCCCGGATTGCCCTAAGGCGGAAAACCATCTTTCCGACTGTCCTTCCATTGAATGCGAGTTCGAAGGCAATCGAGTATCCGAAATAAACTATAAAAACAAGCATAATTGCCAAAGCTATAGCTGGAGTACTCAAATCCAATATTGCAAGCCTTTCAATGCTGAAATTCAATATGCTTGCGAACAATGACGCTGCAATGGCAAATATCGCGGCAGCCTGCACCAAGACATCCACTGAAGCGGCTGCCAGCCGAGAGCCCGCGCCTGCGAGCCTGTACTCTATTTCAACATTATCAGGGGTGACAATTGTTATATAATTCATGAAAGCGCTCCTTTATCCGAGGTGTTTAATGACTGAAGAGCTTTTTATAAAAAAGAACAAGGAACACTGGGAAAGGCTAGAATCCTATAATGAAATTCTTAAAAGGAAAAAGATTTCAACCTTCTCAAAGGAAGAGTTGCGAGACTTCGCTCAAGAACTCCGCAGAACCAGCCGCAATCTGTCATACGCCCAAACCCATTTTTCAAACGGGAAGGCTTCGATGTACTTGAACAGGATTGCAGGCATTTCCCATCAGCACTTCTTTCTCAAGCGGAAAAGCAACTTCCAGGACCTCTCTGATTACTTCCTGAAAGGGTTTCCATCCGGCGTAAGGAAAATTCAAATGCATTTCTTCGCTTCTGCAGCTATTTTCCTTTTAGGCACTCTAGTCAGCATGGTGATGATTCTTCTTAACCGAGAGTATTTTTCTCTGTTTCTGCCTGAGGCCTACAGCCAGGCTTTGGAGCCCAGTTCAGGTGGGGCTGGCGCGACGAGCGCCAGCCTCTACCCGCTGATTAGCGCCTATGTCATGACAAACAATATAAGAGTGTGCTTTAGCGCCTTCGCGCTCGGAATAACGGCAGGGATAGGAACCTTATGCATCCTGTTTCTAAACGGAGCGGTGATAGGCGCCCTTTCGGGCTATATGCTGTCTATGAACTACGGTATGCTTGAGTTTTTCTCCCTCATTCTGCCACATGGAATCATAGAGCTTGCGGCCATATACATTTGCGGGGCATGCGGGCTTATTATCGGGCATTCGATTTTGATTCCGAAGGATCTCAAGAGAAAGGACGCTCTTATAAAGGGCGCGAAAGAAGCGGCGTACTTTATGCCTGGAATCATTGCCATGCTTGTGGTAGCGGGACTTATAGAAGGATTTTTCACTCCGCTTGATATCTCAGCCTGGCTTAAGATTGCCTTCGCCGCAACCTCAGCCGTCTTGGCCGTAGCGTACTTCAAGCTGGCTGGAAAAAATCATATTAGATGACGCAATTCCCCCGCAAGCCCTGCCGATGCTCTTTAAAACGCATGCATCTGAATGGCTTGCGGGTTTTGCGCTGATTTGCGAATGATATGCAGATTTGCAGTAAAATGCACCTATTTTGGAGCTTGATTATCCGTCAACGCCTGTATGATCAAGCTCCAAAACAGGTGCATTTGACATCGGCATGCATCATCAGCCTCGGATTTTAGAGCTTAAGTATCTGTTTACAGCTGCGAGAGCAAAGTTTTCAGCTTCCGTCTGTATGCAGGCGATTCCCTTGGCGTTCATGGAGCGTATTATTTGCTGGCGTTCGCTTCTGAATTCTATGGCGGCGGATTTTTCGTACAGATCATCTTCGCGCTTGGAGGAGTTCGATATCATTTTGTCAAGGCTCTCATTTTCCATAAGAACTATAATGGGAGTATGGCGCTTCTTTAGCGTGGCAAGCCCTAAAGCCACCTCCCTCGCCTCTTCCATCGTCTCAAAATCTGTAAAGAGAAATGCCAGCCCCCGTCGCTTTTGGCGGCTTAATAGCTCCATGAACGCGCCTTCATAGTCTGAGGCCATCTTTGAGCCTTGCGCGTCATACAACGCCTCCATTAGCAAGTCGCGGTGGCCTTCGCCCTTTCCTGGCATTATTACGCTTTTTATGTTTGCATCGAATACCATCAAGGCGCTGTTATCCCCCTGCTGATTTACGATGTCAGAAAGTATTAACGCCGCGTTTATAGCATAGTCGAGTTTTTTCCAGCCCTTTACAGTATAGCTCATTGGCCGGCCGCAATCCACCAGAATGAATACAGGCTGATTTCTCTCCGCTTGATATTGGTTTATAATAAGCTTCCCCTGGCGCGCAGTAGCCATCCAGTTCATTTTTCTGTAGTCGTCCCCATCAACGTAATCTCTTAGGCTTTCGAATTCCTCGCCCGCTCCCCTAAGCTTTATAGATCTGTCGCCCTGAGAAATCTGCATGCGCTTCTGGGCGGCAAGACGGTATTTGCTTAAATCGCGAAGATCGGGATAGACTTTGCAGTCCATGGGCAGAGGCTTTATGAAGTATTTGCGGCACAGGCCCAAGACGCCCTCAATGAATCCATGGACATTTTCAAATGAAAATCGCCCCCTTTTTGAGGGAATGACTGTATAGAAAAAAAGAGCTTCCTCTCCGGGAGGCACTAAAATGGTCATCCTCCGCTTTTCGCCCAAAGTAAAATGCCAATCAGGGATTTCATCTTTAAGCGTTATTGAAATCGGCCTGGAGAATCGATGCCTGAGGGAGAAGCACACTCTATTCTCAGCTCGAAAGCGCATCTTTTCCACAGAATCACGTTTGATTTCAACAGACCTTCCTGAAGGGGAAATGAAGAAATCAACAGCCAGAAGCCCGAAGCAGAACGCGTTGTACGCCGCAAAGACTGCCATGTGCAGATTGAACGCCTGCGACAGCGCCAGAAGCGGCAGCCCCAAAGCCGCGAGAATTATGAATCTCCTTGTTATGCTCATCTTGGAACCTTCACCTGAGCCAATATATTCTCAATGACTTTATCAGGCCTGATGCCGTCCATCTCAGCCTCAGGCTTCAAAATAACCCTGTGCCTGAGAACAGGCATGGCCAGATCCTTTATGTCATCCGGCACGACATAATCTCTCCCCATCATCGCCGCGTACGCCTTGGCGCCCTTAAGAAGCGAGATGGATCCCCTGGGGCTTGCGCCGATTGCCACGACATTCATTCGGCGAGTGGTTTCAATGATGGAGATTATATAATTGTAAATGCTGTCATCCACATGGACGGCTTCTATCTCCTGCTTGCAGGCAGCTATGTCGTAAGCGTTGCAAACCTGCGCCGCAGGAGCTGCAATGCTGCCGCTGGAATGCATTTGAAGCACAGTCTTTTCTGCGGCGATTCCGGGGTAGGTGATTATGATTTTCATCATGAACCTGTCAATAAGCGCTTCCGGAAGAGGGTAGGCGCCTTCGAACTCTATGGGGTTCTGCGTCGCGAGAACCATGAAAGGCTCCGATAGATTATGAGTCTCCCCATCTATGGTAAGAGCCCTCTCTTCCATGGCTTCAAGAAGCGCCGACAGCGTTTTTGGAGGAGTGCGGTTTATTTCATCCGCAAGAAACAGGTTTGTGAAAAGCGGCCCCTTTTTCAGTTCAAACTCAGAATTTTTCATATTGAAGATCTTGGCGCCGGAAATATCCGAAGGCATAAGATCTGATGTAAACTGGACTCTCTTAAATCCAACACTCATCGCCTGGGCCAGCGTCTTGACCCACAGCGTTTTAGCCAGGCCGGGAACGCCTTCAATAAGGACATGGCCTCCACAAAAAAGAGCGGCAAGCGCCATATCTGTCATGTATCCTTGATTGACGACCGACTTTTCTATCTCGCTTTTAATTCGCGACGCAAGCGCGCGAGTTAATCCTGGTTCAATAGGCATATGCAGCTCCTCCATATATATTTGAACACCATCGCATGTCCAAGCGCGTTTACTCTATGGAATATACGCACTCTAAATCTCCGATTTCTCAAATCTGAAAATCGGCGCTTCCATGCCAGCGCCCATCCATTTTGGGTGATGGATCCGGATTATGCGGCTGCCCAATTTACGGCGCAACTCCAAATCAGGCGGGCTTGAACGCGAGCTGGCATATTAAGCGTACAAAGATCGTGAAGCCCCAGCCAAAGCCGACTCGCACTTGCTGATATCCGCCAGGGCGCTTGCCAGCCTTCTCCTGGCGAAGAAGGCGCTTCCATTGAACTTTTCAGGCGAGACGCTTAGAATGCGCTGGAGCGCATCCGTATTTTCAAGATTGTTTTGAACCCAGAGAAGAGCCAGGTTCTCCCTGGCATATGCTTCATCAACATGAAACGCCCTTGCGCAATTGGCTATGAAGACCGAATGGAAGCTTTCGAAAATTATAGATCCCATGCCAGCTTTTCTGTAGAGGTTTGCCAGAGCCTTTAGAAATTCATTTTCGTCGCGTTCTATCTCTTCATAAAGCGGAACCGGCTTTCCGAATCTCTTTCCAAGATGCCACACTATAAGAGCCGCAAGCAAAGCCAGTTGATATACGAGCGCCTTGAGCGAGGACGGCAGGGTTCTCCAGGCATTTCCAGAATCGTATATCCTATGGTAGTATTCTGAGAAATATATGCCCGTCTTTTCCCACGAATTCAGTATGGAAGCTATTGATTGCCCTGCGGAGCTGTTATTCATGAGATTGATGTTTGAAACGAGTTCGGCTCTGCCCAAGGCTATTTGACCGAGTCCGCATTCAGCGACGATCAAATTCCCATAGGATCGCCTGCTTGGAAAAAATTCTTCCAATATAAGAGCCTCGATTGAGGCAATCCCGGCTTCGTCGTCCATATATATCATCCTCCCGCCGCGCCCAACCCAATCAAGCATGCTTTGCAACTCTTCGCCCGTTACGGATGAAGGGTGTATGACTATATGAACATCATGTATTCCAGAGGACATGCTTATTTTAGAATAGCCCGGAAAAACCTTGAATCCCATCTCCTTCAGGCAGTCATAAAGGAGGCTTGTTCCATTCTCTCCACTGGAAAGGGATGTCCATTCCGGCTGGGATCCTTCTCCTGAACCCCCAAGAAAAACATTCAAAGCCAGTAAAATGGAAGCCAGGATCAAGCAGGCTATTATCAGCCTAATATTTTTATTTATGGCTTTCCACCTCCCTAACCATGATGGCGGCTTTATTCAGAGCATTGGCGAATTTCTCAGTGTTAATCGCTTTATTTCCAAACCATGCGCTCGTAAACATGTCTGCTGCCATGCCAAACGCGTCAAAAAAGCGAGGGGCTTTCGACCTGACTTCATTCTTGAGCTGATTATTGGTCTTCGCAGGGCTGATGTCTATCACCCCGCCTTCGTCCAACGCCCTAAGGACGGCCGCGAAGCAGCGCCTTGCGGCTTCGCGGATCTTGCCGGAATAAAGCAAGGATCTGGAAGCCTCCAGCAACTCATCGGGAGTGGCGTCCTTGGCGATTCCCTCAAATACGTCGCTTATCCCCGCTTTCCTTCTTAAGCGCCTGATGGAGAAAAAAGCTATCAGCCCGATCAAAGCCGCCAGAGCCAAGGCGAAGACCACAACGAAAACTGTTGCGAGAACGCCGGAGCCTTGGAAGTTTTCATCCAAATTTATGCTGAAAAGGCCTAAAAGCCAATTTAAAAAGCGCATGATGATCTTTAGCAGCCACTGCCTCAGATCAAAATACCTTCCTGTCAAGAAGTTGTATTTGCTGCGATTCAAGACTTCCTCAAGGACTCTGTCAAATGGAGCCATACGCCACCTCTCCCGCGCTCGCTAAAGGCGCAAGCCTTATTATGCCAATGCGCAGCTTGGCTGTCCGCTTTCAAGGCGTGATATGCCGATATCAATCGCGCTCGCTGTACAGTCAAGCTTTCAAATCGGAGCTTATAACGTTTTTCAAAATTACTAGGTAATTTCCTAAGAAAATCCGTAAATCTATACGCGCCTATATATTATTCCACTTAAATCGCGCCACTGGAATGAAGATGGCTTGCCTCACCCAGCATGGCGCTCTCGCGCCTGTTCAGCAGGATCTCCAGATCCAGGCCGTCATGCTTTATCTTCTGGTTGAAATATACGACAGCAGAGAATATAGAGTTAAGAGGCGCAAGCACGTATGAAAGAATGGCGCTGAAAAAAAACTGAACTGCAGATAATGAAGCCACTATCATTGTTGTTTCAGACATTGACGAGGCCGCCTGGGAAATGAAGCCATATCCGATATAAAAGACGGAGAGGAAGCTGTAAGATAAAACGTATGTTACGCCCATAAATGCAGCCCTCATGCCCAGCACTTTCCAGAAATCTCCTTTCATGAGCCTATACGACTGCATAAGCGCCCCAAAGAAATACTTGCCGTCAAACAGCGCGCAGTAAAGCGCCAATACAAACCAGTTGTACGCAACCATTACTAAAAGGGCGACGGCTATGACAGCCGCAAGCAAAGCGAAGAGATTTCTCCAGATAAATATCCGGCTTAAAAATTCAGCGTCAACCGCCAAACCCTCTATCAACTGAGAGCCAGCTAAACCGCTTGTTGCGCCAAAAAAGTAAATCAAGCCTATAATAAGGGCGGCGACTGGCAGCGATATGATGAAGTCTGCGGCAACTACTGACGCTATGCGAAGAACAGCCTTGAAGCTCCTGGCAAAAGCTTTTCTGAGGTCAATGATGCGTCCTGAGAAGATCTGCCATGATACCACCGCAGACGCAGCATATGAAAGAGAAGAAAGAACAGAGAACAAGAAAGCGACTGCCAGCGCTGCTGCGGCGACTGCTGCAATCAAGCCCCAAGACTCAAACAAGCCAGCGCTTGAAGCGTATGCAACCGCGCCAATTAGCACTCCAGATGCTACGGCAGCGACTGCGACGGAAGAAGATATGACGCTGAAGCACATGCAGATCCCGATTTGCTGGAAGAAGGATTTCTTGAAAACATCGAACGTCCTATCCATTACTTCGGAAACATTCATATAAACAATGAATTTCTTCGTCATTTTGCCCCCCTGACTTTACCTTGCATTATACGCCTAACTATTATACCATATAAGCAGGTCTGCGCAATATGCCGAGCAGCAATCGATGAGGCGATTTGCAGGCTGGCCGCCCCTAAAGATCTCTAGTTTAACTAGTAATGATTTCCACCCTGAAAAAGAGTGCTGGATGGCAAATTTCTTATTGGACGTCCTAACTACTGCTAATGGAAAACTATTCAGAGGTTGTGGATTAGGAAAGAAAAAAACGGACGATTAAGGTTGCTTCGGCATGTATACTGATTTTCATAGAAAATTGCCTTTTTGGGAGGTTGATTATACTGCGAGTGCAAAATGCCGAGATCGGCATTTCGCACCACTCAATGGATAATCAACCTCCAAAAAGGAACATTGAATGAAAATCAGTATAGTAAACATCAGAGTTTTTAAATCTCCTAAAAAATGTTATACTCTTTGATATCGCCCTTGAGCTTATTTCAAACTGCCAGCCTGAAGAACGGGCTGATTGGAAGGAGAACTGGCATGACTGAAGAATTCAACCTGTATTTGGAAAAAATGAATGCGATTAATATGGCTTTGAACATTATGTACTTTGACAGAGCTACTGGAGCTCCGAAGGGAGGCGTCAAGTCATCATCGAAGTTCTACGGAATCTTAAGCGCCGAATCCTTTGGCATGAGTGTGTCTGATGAGATGGCGGGCTTTCTCAAGCAGCTGGAAAAAGAGAATCAACCAGGAGAGATAGACAAGGCAGTGCTTCGAATATGCAGGAAGGACTACGAGTCGTTCAGGAAAATCCCTGTCGAAGAGATGCGCGAGTACAAAGAGCTGGAAGCGGGAGCGCAAGCCATATGGGAGAAGGCCAAGGAAGCGAGCGATTACTCCTATTTCGCTCCTGCGCTTGAAAAGCTCATCGAATTCAAAATCAGGTTCGCGGATTACAGAAGAGGCGCCAAAGACAGATACGACGTCTATCTAAGCGACTACGAAGAAGGGATGGATCAAGAAACGCTCGACGCATTCTTCGCCCAGCTGAAGAAGACCATAGTGCCCCTTGTCAAAGAGATCGGCAAGAGTGGCAGGCGAATAGACGAAAGCTTTCTGAGCCGGCCTGTGCCAATTCAAAGGCAGCGGGAAATATCATCCCTGCTAATAAAACGCCTGGGCTTCGATCTTAACCGAGGCGTGCTGAGGGAAAGCGTTCACCCATTTACATGCGACATAGGGCAAAATGATGTAAGGATTACTACAAACTATCATGAAAACGCGTTTTTGTCATCTTTCTACTCTGTGCTTCACGAAGTGGGACATGCCCTTTACGAGCAGAACAAAATAGAAGAAATCGCTGACACCATTCTTGACAAAGGGGCTTCAACGGGAATTCATGAATCCCAGTCCAGATTCTACGAGAACATCGTAGGCAGAAGCCTTGAATTTTGGGAGAGCATATATGACGATGCAATAGCTATTCTTGGCGAGGATTTCAAGGATGTATCCGCCAAGGCGCTCTTTGAGGTGTCTAATATAGTAAAGCCCTCATTCATCAGGATTGAGGCTGATGAGCTGACATACTCGCTTCATGTAATGGTTCGCTATGAAATCGAGAAGCTCATCATGTCTGGGAACTATTCCATCAACGAGCTTCCGAAGGAATGGAACCGGAAGATGGAGGAGTATCTTGGCATCACCCCTCGCAATGACGCGGAGGGCATACTGCAGGATGTACACTGGTCGGGCGGGTCATTCGGCTACTTCCCATCATACGCGATTGGAAACGCATATTCTGCGCAGATTTTTAGCTGCATGAAAAAGGACATTCCTTTCTATAAAAAGATCAGGCAGGGAGACATCGCTTCCATCCAAAATTGGCTGTCTGAAAAAATCCACCGCCATGGATGTCTGAAGACCCCGGAAGAACTCATAATGAACATTGCCGGAGAGAAGCTGAACGCATCGCATTACGCGAAGTACTTGGAGGACAAGTTCAGCGCAATATACTTTTAGAGTTTAATGCGGGCGGCGAGGCCAATGCTAAATATGCATGCCAAGAGGTTCTGCAAGAAAACGCGGCGCAGAACAAAAGAAATATCTAATTTAGGCATGATTGTACAGCGAGCGCGATTGATATCGGCATTTCGCACCTTGAAAGCGGACAAATTAGGTGAGTTTGACTGCAAAACGGAATAAACGTTAATCACCCCATAGCTAAAGCTAGGGGCTTAGCAATAAGCCCTGATTGACTAGCCTAAGCTTCCATCGAGAAGCTACGCTGTCCAAGAATACATAGGTACTCCGGGGCGTTTGCTCCAGCTCCGGACACTACGGC
>JAISZB010000262.1 GCA_031269465.1 Clostridiales bacterium
AAATCCGCGCCTTCGTGGACTTCTACAATAGCAATATGAAGAAGCCGTTTAAGTGGAATTTTACTGGAAACATACTTAAGGTATAGTTTATAGATCGTATTTGAGACTTACAGCACTAGTTTGCTGGGAGAGATGCCAGCAACCTTCACAGAAATTATAGGCTTTTCACTTATAGTTCCTAATGTGCATTTTGAAAAATCACAAAATATCTAACAATATAAACGTGACTTTTGAAATCAGACTTAAAATTAATTGTGAAATGTGTATATCAATCCAAGTTGTAAAGTCTACATAATAGTTGCAATTCAGTTCATTATACTTAAAAAGCATAGAACATTGAAAATATTTTGTGAAATATGTACAACAATCCAAGCGGAAAAGTCTGCATTATAGTTGCAATTCAGTTCATTATACTTAAAAAGCATAGAATATTGAAAATATTTCTGCTAGATCGAAAAATGCACATTAGAAGTTAAAATAGATTGATGACTGTATAGATAAAACGAGACTCTTTGAGAGAATTACACGTGTTGAGATGGAGTTTGCCTTACCTTTTAGATTTACAGAGAGGAGTTTCAATTTTTACGATTATACCGATTTGCAATCAAATAACCCTGTTTTGAAGCTTGATTATGCAATAAGCGCCAAAAAGCCGATATCAGAATTTCAAGCTTCAAAACAGGCAGTTTCGTATGCCATCAGAATAGCTAATTTCAGCCCCTCTTCCAGTGGCATTTCATGCCCTTCTAGAATCGCCTGCGCAATTCAAAGACTCTATACTTATTTAGTCAGTCTCATGAACTCCAAAAAATCAATATGCATATCATCTAGAATCCCGATTCTCACAGTGTCAGCAAACGTGTAGTCTTTCTTGGAATCTGCAGTATAGACTCTAATATGATTTTTTTCATAGTCAATGGTCCAATATTCTTTGACTCCATGATCTAAATAGTATGAGCGCTTGAAATAAACATCATCCTTTCGTGATGACGGACTGATGACTTCAATGATTAATTCCGGGGATCCGTTGCAGAAGTTTTTTGCTATTCTATCGCGAAGACAATTTATAAAGATATCCGGGCACAGCACATCAGTCTCGCCATCCTCTCCGAGAAAATGAACGTCCAAGCCTGTATAAACCTCACAGGTTTTCCCTTCGAGATAATTTCCTATTTTTCTAGATACATACCCGACTATTTTAGAATGCATTGAGGAAGGCGACGCCATGACATAAATGAGTCCGTCAATAAATTCAAAGCGCCTGGATTTATTTTCAGGCAATTCATTGAATGCTGAAAACTCTTCAAGCGTCATCGGCTCACTGCCGATATTGAAAAAGACTTTTTGCAATTAAACTCACCCACTCTTTTATACTGATTTGAATATGAAACTGACGATTCGGGAATTTATTATACAGCTTGGAAGTGGCTGGATAAGCTCAAATTAGTTATATACCGATTTTAATTCTATGATCCTTTTTTTGAGCTATGTTTCCCTGAGTGGTCTGAAATGACGACATCGGCATTACGTACTCGCTGTATGTTTCTGCTAAAATAAAAGTACAGAGAAAGCGCACTGAAAATACAGCAGCCACAACGATGCAAAAAAAGAGCCGTGCCAACACCGAATCAAATATGCCACTATCCTTATCTGATCATGTCTTTTCCGTATTCCAACAGCGGCTGGATGCAGGTGCACCGGTCGCAGAGCCAAGAGCGCCCACTGGATGGGATGGCATGCATCTTCCGCCATATCGGAGGGGTTCCCGTCCGGGCTCGGTTCGACAACAAGGGCGCCGTTGCGGCGCAGGTTCTCCCAGGCGCCGAGCGCGTCCTTTCAGACGGATTCAACCGGTTCAGGCTGCGCCGCCGCTTTGGCGCCGACTTCTGCAATCCCGCCAGCGGAAACGAAAAAGGCAGCGTGGAGAACAAGGCGGATTGCACCCGGCGGAATATGCTGGCTCTCGTGCCGGTGATCGACGATTTCGGGTTGTTCAACAAGGATTTGCTTATGAGGCGCGGATCAGACAGGATGCACTGCCGCCGCGGCGACACGCTGGAGGATTTGCAGGCGTAGGAAAAAGGGCGCTTGATGGTTCTGCCGGAGCTTTGAGTTCGACTAGGCCATTTGCGGCGCAAAAGCACTCAATGCTGCTGATTGCTGCTCCGCATGAATTCGGGTGATGCTCGGAGGCCTTGAGATATTCTTTGGCATCCACGGCAAGCTTGCTGAAGGAATCGCTCAGCCATTCTTCCGTGTGGCTGCATTTTACGAACCTGTCGGCTGACGCCATCTCTTCTTTGCCGATGGCGTTCGGAATCTCAATGCCTGGCTTCCAAATGAAGCTGTCCAGAGTTTCGAGCGCTCGGAATCCGACCTGCTTGATCATCCGCGACATTTTATAAAATAAGGGTCTTTTAACTCAACCGGGTAATTTTCCAAAAGAGCATAGCACATTGGTATTACATAATCACAATTAGCTTTTTATGTTCTAGATTTGTGAATGTTGCGAAGAATCAACATTTTCGCTTGTCTCGGCAGCCTCCTTAATAGTTCTTTTTTGAGTGAATGTTTGCGAAACTTCGCTTGCCTGGCATCATGGGCGTAAATTATAGCTTGCATTGATTTATGCCCGCAGTAGAAGCCCATCCTTTAGATCATTCTTATGAGTCGATTTTTGCCCTTTGTCATTACGTTGGAAATATGATGCTAGAAATGGTTCAATATTTCAAAAAATGAGTAGTCAGTTTGATCAGTTTTTAGACTTGATAAATATTTCACAAATTAGTTAACAGAATTTTAAATGATTAAGTTCAAAATTTACAAAAAAATATAGTTCTTTGTAGGAATGAGGAATTTCGCCGACTCTTTAGGGCGTCGGGGCGCACTGCCACCTTATTTGAAAAAAGGCATTTTTTTGAGGGCTGAAACAGTCAGGCGACGAGCACCTTGCGGATGATCGTCTTGGACGTGGCGCATGCGCCGGGCAGCCTGAAAAAGCCCTGGCCTGTGAATTTCCTTCGATTGAAGCAATAGCAGAATTCATTCAGGCAACTTTGGAGATGCTTGTCTCCGAGGCCGTGGAATGTGCCGTTGATAAACGCCTTTGCTTTGGATATTACGGCATGGAGCCATTTTAGGTTCTCAGGATTAGCTTTTATGCCGAATTTTACTTGTTCAACTTTGAATGGATCCTCAAGCTTCTTATATGAGCTGAAGGCGTCGCTTTTTATAGTCGAGCCGGGAGCGATGCTCCCGATGGCGAATTTTCGGGGATCCTCGCCTGAAACTCCGGCTACGGCCTCAAGCCTGGCGCATTGGGGATGATCCAGGGAATTAAGCGAAAGCGCGGCCAAAACCGGAGTTTTCGCCGCGCCCTCACCGCGCTTGCCGCCTTTTTCGGGAGCCCCGAAATAGGCTTCGTCCATTTCAACGGTTCCGGAAAGAATGTATTTTTCGTCGAGGCTCGGCATGCCCTCGCGGATTTTATGCATCATAAGCCATGCAGTCGAGCACGAGACGCCGGCATCCTTCGACAGTTGAAGCGCGGAATACCCCCTCTTATCTGTAGAAATGCACTCATAAAGCAGATGCTTCCGAGTGGAAATCGTATAATGATGTTTTCCGCCGCAATGCGGACATATAAACCCCTCCGGCCATTTCGACTCGAAAAGGGCGCGCTCGCAAGCTTCTTGGGTGCAAAACCTCTGCTGGAACTCTATTCTGTTAAGTTGTGGATGTAAAGACATATATCCTTACTCCTGACTCTCATTCAATAATTTAATTATAAACTTTAATTTTTGTAAAGTCAACCTAAAAATTCCCTGATCAAACTGCATACTCATTTTTCAAAAAGCCGTTTAGTAATTGTAGCAACTACTTTGTTCAATGCCAGGTTCTCAGCATGAAGAAATATCGGAACTGTTCCGAATCTTCTTGCAGCCAGGCATTGCTGAAGAGATGCGCTCCATATATCCGCCATTCTCGACTTTTTCGAATGCTCTTGCGCTGACGATGGACAGACAGTAAAACGCGCAGATTTTGGAGTTGGATGGAGCCATTCCGCAATGTCTGTCGCTCTCGCTGCCATGCAAGTTCAAATTCACCTTGCCCGTTTCAGATAAAATTCTCCAAAAAGTCGGAGGTGAAACCGGTACAGGGCCGGGGTTCAAGGGAAGAGGCGCTTCCGGAGCGACTCCAGGTCGGAGGGGGTTCTGGAGGCGTCGTCCCTGGCCCTCTCGAGCTCCCTGCGCGGGGCGCTGGCGAGCTTGGACTTCAGGGCCGCCATGTCCTCGTCGGAGAAGGCGCCGTCCGGGCGGGCCGCGCCGGCCTCGTACGCCGCCCCGCAGGAGCCCCGGAGTATCTGCCAGAGGGCCTTGAGGGCGTCCGACTCCATGAATATCCTCGCGTAGGATCTCTTGACCTCGATCTCCGCAGCCATCCTGCGCCTCGCGTCCACGATCTCCAAAGCTGGCCGATTGCCACCGCACAGCCGTGGGCCGCTTCATTTCAATTGGAAAATGGGATGAAGCGGCACTCCAGGACTGCAAAATGAATGTTGCATACGAATACATACTTAAGCATTCCCAAGAAACAGAAAAGCCGACTTTCTTCAGCTTCGACGTTGCCGTGAATGCGGAGGCCAAGCCTTCGAGACAGGCGAGGCGGCCCATTCAAGGGACGGCGTACGTGTTTTCCCGCTTCGAAGGCCCGCTTCGAAGGCAAGGTTGTCTGGGGGCGCCAAGCCGTGGCGGGGACGGAAGGTTGCGGAAGCATCGCGCTTAACTGTGCAATCCAAAGGTACAACAAGGATCTTGGCAAAGAAGGCTCCAAAATAAAATGCGCCTCGGACATGGCCCCGCCGCTGCCGGAGCCTGAGGGGAAGGCTAATTTTATGGCCGACAGCTGGCAGCCTCGCGCAGGAACCGTAGATTCCTGCCTGGAAAATGGCTGGCGTGCATAGGCGCGCTCAGGGCGGATAGGGTTGCATTTCCAGGCGGTTTGAAGATTTCCACCGGCGAATTCGCAAAAACTCCCGACATATCAGATTTCAGCCTCGTTAAAGCAAAAAACAGAATATTATGTCTATAGATATGAAGGCTAGCTGAACGGAATCGAAAGCGCCGCAGTATTATTGCCGTATCCGAAGGAATCTTTCGGCAAGCCCGCTGCTTTGAGGGCTTTCATTTGCACGGAACTAAGAGACCTCAGTTATTTATCTAAGCGTAGCAGTGAACAAAACTTGTGATTTTCAGTAGATTGCTGTAAAATAGACAAATGAGATTTATTAGAGAATTTTACTACTAATTGTCTAAAATGCCTTGATATTTAATTATTAGCGATCTTTCGAGAATAAAGCTGAAAAAGCAAATGGATGGAGCGAATTATGACTGATTACAAAAATCTTCGAAGACTCCTTCTTAAGCAAAAGGAGATTGCAGTGGAGCTTGAAGCTCAAATTTCCGCTTCCGCCACACTGGATGCCGAGGCTGAATATAGAAATCTAGAGCTGGAAGCTGAAAGACTTAGAAAAGAGCTTGAAGAGCAGAAGAAGAAAGCCGACAGCCTTTCCAAAGAGAATTGGGAATTAAGAAATGCCCTCCATGAGCAGGCATATTCCCAAAAAGCCGCCATACTGGACATTGCACGGAAAAACAGCGGAGTATACTTTAAAAGCGGGATTAATTCCGAGGTGAATATGCTGGAGAAGCTTTCTCAAGAGCTAAAAGCCAGAGCCGACTCATATGCTGCTGAGCTGTCAGCTTTAAGAATTGAAAACGCTGGCAAATGGACGGCCAAGATGTTTGAAGCGGCCAAGGAAGCTGATGAGGCGCTGAACGAAGCTAAAATGAAAGCAGTTCGGGAAGAAGGGGATTTTGGCAAATACGAGGATGAAGAGTTTGAAAAGTTGAAATCATCAGCTATAAGCAGTGAAATGATAGACGAGATTTATAGAAAAAACAGCATTGAGACATTTTTAGGCGCAAATCTGATAAATAAGCTTGGAGTGCTTTTTCTGATATTCGGGATAGTTGCGGTGGCTAGGCTAACAATACCGCTTATGACTGTTGAGCTAAAAGCCATAGCGATGTTTTTGGCGAGCGCGGGGCTTCTCATTGCTGGAGAATTCGGAAGCAGGAAAAAGGCGAGCGCATTCTCCCTCGGCTTGACGGGCGGAGGCGTGGCTGGATTATTCGCATCCCTATCCATATCTTATTTCTACCTGGAAATAATATCGCTGCCTGTATCATTGGCTATGTGCATCTTAGCCACTGTTGGAGCCTTCGCGCTTTCAAGCAGGTACAACTCCCAAACAGTGGCGTCGTTTGCGCTTATTGGCGGGTTTTACCCCGTTGCAGCAGTGTTTGAGAGCGAAGGCATGGCCTTCGGGGTTATGGTTTATTTCGTTATCCTGAACCTGATGGCGCTTTCGTTTTCATTTAGAAGAAAATGGACGGCGACGGCCTTCATAGGCTATTTCTTGAACCTCGCGGGAATTTTCACGATTGCGCTGAATGTGGATGCCGGAGGTTCAGACGCCTTTATTCTAAAGACATCCATAACTTCTTACGTTGTCTTTTCCCTGTCAATATATTCGCTGATTCCAATACTTGCAAACTTAAGGGAGAAAAGCCCGCTATCCCGCAATGACGCCGTTCTCTTAAGCCTCAACGCTTTTTTGTCGCCATTGGCCGTCTATGCGGTTTTCTACATCCTGGATCTTGACTCTTACTATGGCGCTTTGACGTTTTCATTGGCGGCTGTGCACTTGTTTTTAGCGTGGCTGGCCAGAAGGCTCTTTCCAGCGGTAAAGCGCATGCAGGCGATATACTTCATAGTGGGCTTCTCCTATGCAGCTCTTGCGATTCCATTCCAATTCGGCATCCATTGGCTTTCGCTCGGCTGGCTTATTGAAGCGATATGCCTTGCGGCGTATGGAGTCGCCTATGAAGACAGAATTTTCAAGACGGCTGGAATCATTATCGGCGCTCTGTGTGTATATGCCTTTATAGGGGCGGATCTGATTTTTGCCAGGGATGATATGTTTTCCTACAAATATTTCGCCATCACGCTCGGTTCCGTTCTGGTTCTCGCTGCAATGCTGAGAAAGGGCGCCGCGCTGACATTTTCAGAAAGGCTCTACAAGCATGCGATCGCGGCGACTGTGTGGATATACGGAGTTTACCTGATACATTTGATAGAATTCCCTCGTGGAAATCCCTTTGACCTCACCCGCTACGACAGCTTCTTTTTGATCAGCGCCTTAACCTGCGCATACACATTCGCATATGCCATAGCGCTTTCTGTGATTAAGCCGATGGCTGGCAGAGGAGTAAGAAATATTGGGATTGCGCTCCTTGCAATAGCCTCGATTGCGTCGTTTTTACTGCTGTCTGTAGAAGACGGCTACATCTACAACATAGAGGCGGCTTGGATTCCTGTAAGGCTTGTCGCAACAACTGCGATAGTTGTTCTGGGATCCGCTTCCATGTTTGCTGTATATAGAATTTTAAAGCTTATCACTGTGCGATTCAAATTTTCGGCTGAATGGGTTCCTTTTTTATGGTCGCTCTACGGTACGATTTTGCTCTCCAATTCCTTGACCTGCCACTTCGGGCTGGAATTTGCCAGCGTTGCCCTCAGCATTATTTACGGGCTGTGCGCTTTGGTTTGGACGGTATACGGATTTTCCAAAAGATTTGCCTTTATGCGCAGGTTTGGGCTGGCTTTGTCTTTGACTGCCGCAGCGAAGCTTTTTTTGCTTGATTTGAGTTTGGTCAGGGGGGTTGGGCGGATTGTCTCGTACTTTGCTTTCGGAGCAGTCCTGATTGCGATATCCTACGTTTATCAGCATTTTAGCAAGCGCATGACAGTCAGCTGATTTGTTTCTTAGCTGCGTAAGGCGAGGGTTAGAAAGGCAGATTGACTATATTGGCGGGATACGGCGTTCGTGGCATTGGAGGCGCCCCAGCCAGCGCTGGCTCTCGCCGAAAAAGGTTAGGGGGAGAAGCGGCTCCAGACATTGCCTGGGATTTTTGAATGATTCGAGGGGGACATATTTGCGGGGAAAAGAGAAATTATGGAATTGACAGATCTCGCGGAAGATTAAAGGGGCGCCAAGAAAAGACGCTTTTGAATCTTCCGCGAGCTTTTGCTACCAATTGCCGCTGAACATTGACGTCATTCTCTTTAGATTGTCAGTTGCCGCTGCATACCCTTTGCCATCCGCGAGATTAAACAGTTCGATGGCTCTAGCATAGTTGACTTCAACGCCCCTGCCGTTCAGGTAGCACTCGCCCAAAGCGTTCTGGGCGGCTGGCTCGCCTTGATCGGCTGCAAGGCGGTAAAGGCTCACGGCTTCAGAAAAGTCTTGGCTTATTCCAACGCCTGATTCATAGAGTTTTCCAAGATGATACCTGGCGGAGGCTATTCCCTGATCCGCCGCTTTTCGGTACAGGGAGGCTGCTTCGCCGTAGTCTTGTCCGACCCCGATGCCTGCCTCATAGTATTCGGCAAGCGCGTTCTGGGCTGGCGCGTAGCCGTTGTCAGAGGCGAGCCGGTACATATTTGCTGACTGAATCATATCTGCGTGCAAAAGCCCGTGTCCGGACGCGTAGAGCTTGCCCAAAGCGTACTGAGACGGGGCGTAATTGCTGGCTGCCGCCAGTTCATGCCAATACACGGCCTCAGCATAGTCTACAGCGCCCAACGCCCCGCTTTCCCAGAGGCTTCCAAGCTTGCTTTGAGCAGGCCCGTAGCCGGCGTCGGCGGCGATGCGGTACCATTTTTCAGCTTCAACATAGTTCTGCGCGACTATGTCGTTTCTTTCGAATATTTCTCCGACTGCGAAGGTAGCTTGATGGTATCCGTTGCCTGAGGCTCTTGCAAGCCATGACATCCCGATGTCGATGTTTTTTTCAACGCCGTTTCCATTAAGGTAGAGAAGTCCTAAATGGTACTGGGAAGGGGGATATTCAAGATCCGCCGCAGACAGGTGCCACTTCGCGGCCTCGCTGAAATTGCGACCTGGCCAATCTTGTTCATAGATCCTTCCTAGGTGGTATGCGCCTGGCAGATATTTCATCTCTGCTGATTTGCGGTATAGGCTTGCGGCTTCGTAGAGATCCTTCTCCACTCCCAAGCCGTTTTCATAGTAGACGCCAAGCGCGTCGATCGCAGCCGGCAAGTTTTTCTCAGAAGCCCTGCGCATGAACTCAGCGGCCGCATAAGTGTCTTTAACAACGCCCTGTCCCTGCTCGTATAGCTTGGCTAAGCCGTACTCTGCCTCTGCAACGCCTTTTTCTGCAGCCAGGGCGTACCAGCTGGCTGCAACGTCCATGTTCTTTTCTACTCCCTTGCCGTTTTCGAGCAAATAGCCGAGATGGTACTGAGCGGAACCTAAGCCCTGGTCGGCGGCCTTGTGGTACCAAACCTCCGCTTCAACGCTGTTTTGCGGGGCGACGATTCCTTCTTCGTAGTAAGCGCCAAGCAAATCCTGCGCTACAGCCAGACCCTGCTCAGCAGCCAAGCGAACCAGTCTTTCGGCTTCCGCGTAGTTTTGCTCCACTCCGTCTCCCGCAGCATAAAGCTCGCCTAAATGAAACTGCGATGCAGCGAGGTTTTGAGCCGCCGCTTTTTGATACCATGAGGCGGCTTCTTCCATGTTTTTTTCCACGCCTTGCCCTGTTTGATAATACGCGCCCAGCCTATTCTGAGCGAGAGCCATTCCTTGCTCAGCAGCCAAGCGCATAAGGCGAGCCGCTTCAAACGTATTTTTCTCTACTCCTGAACCTGATTCGAAAAGTTCGCCCAGATGGTACTGCGAGGCGGCAAAACCTTGCTCGGATGCCAGCGCATACCATCTTGCGGCTTCAGTGAAGCTTTGCTCCACTCCCAAGCCGTTTTGATAGTAAGCTCCAAGCTTGTTCTGGGCAGGGGCGTAATTCTTGCCGGCTGCCGAGAGCGCCAGCTTCGCTGCCTGGGAATAGTCTGCTGGAACCCCCATGCCGGATTCATAGAGGGCGCCGAGATGGTACTCTCCAGATGCCAAGCCTTGATCGGCCGCTTCTTTATAAAGCCTCGCCGCTTCAATATAGTTTTGCGGCACTCCCCATCCGTTTTCGCGCAGGGCGCCGAGGCTGTCATTCGCCTCCGCAAGCCCTTGATCAGCGGACTTCGTGAACCATTTCGCGGCCTCTTCGTAGTTTTTAGGAACGGGCCCTCCGTTTTCATAGATTAGCCCGAGCTGGTACTGGCTTGGGGCGTGGCCTTGGTTTGCCGCTCTAGATAGCCAATCAAAGCCTTCCTTGCCGTCTTTTTTATGCATGCCCATTTCGTACTGGGACAGCTCATGGCCTTGCTCCGCCGCCATTAATAGCCATGCATACGCCTCCTCACTCTCAGGGGAAAGCGTTTTATAATAAAGGCCAAGATTGTATTGAGCCTCAACATGGCCCTGCTCCGCGGCAGCTTTGTACCACATGGATGATTGCTCCATGTCGGCTTCTACTCCCAAGCCGTATTGATAGTAAAGCCCAAGGCTGTACTGAGCGTCAGGATAGTTTTGCTGAGCTGCTTTTAAGTACCAAGAGGCGGAATTTTCATAGCTCTGCTCTAAGCCGTCGCCGTGCTCATAGTAGAGTCCAAGGTTGTACTGCGCTTCAGGCAGGCCTTGCTCCGCTGCCTTATACATCCATTTAGCGGCTTCCGCAGCGTTTGAAGGCGCGCCGTCGCCGCTTTTGTAATGCTTCGCCAAGCTTAACTGAGCTTCGGCGAGGTTTTGATCCGCCGCCATGCGGCAGAATTTCATGGCTTCTTCATAGTCTTGAGGGACTCCGGTTCCATTGTCGTACAATACTGAAAGGCTGAACTGGGAATTCGCCAAGCCTTGGGCCGCAGCCAGCCGGTGGAGCCTGACAGCCTCCTGGTAGTTTTGCGCCACTCCAGATCCGCGTTCATAGTATAGGGCTAAATGATTCTGGCTCAGGGCCAGGCCTTGTTCAGCCGCCACTGCATACCATCGGGCTGATTCGCTGTAATCCCTGTCTACGCCTACGCCGTATTCGTATATTTCTCCGAGACGCTGCTGAGCATTGGGGTTTCCGTCAGTTGCAGCCATGCGGTACCATTTGATGGCGGCATTGTAGTTCTTTTCCGATTCGTTTGAAACTGCGTATGCGAAGGCCTGTTCATGCCGTTGGCGTTGCCAGGAGGAGAAGAATATGAAAAAGGCGATGAGCAGGATAGCGGTGGCTGTCAAAGGCAGCCACAAATTTCTTTTGCGCCTCTTTGGTATGGGGCCGCCCTCTTCTTTGTCCTCCTCAGCTAAAGGAGAGGGTTCAACTATCGGCGCAAGAGCCAATGAGGAAAGGCTGGTTGCCGGCGCCGATTGGCTCAGGCTGTAAGCCAGGAGCTTGTCGTCGGCTTCGCACCAAGGGCATTTCGGGAGGCTTGCGTCATATTGGTGCGACTCGACTTTATAGCACTGCGCAAGGCGGTTTTTGTAATCTTCCAGCGCTATGTACCAATTAAAAGGGTTAGGCTTTGCGGAAGGCGCCGTGAAGGCGCGAATGAAAAGATCCGATGTTTTCTGGGGGAGCACGCGTTCTGGGGGAGGCGTGAACATGTCCGGCGATTGGCCGGGCAGACCTCTGTACTGATACTTGTCGCCCGCGTCGTCATAGGCAAATGGCGCTTGACCGTTCATCAGGAGGCGGAATATAAGCGCCGCCAGGGAAAAGTTGTCCCCATCCTTTGTAAAAGGGACTTGGGGAAGCTTGCCTTCAGGCGCGCTCGCAGGGTTGTCGGCGCAGATTTCACATATGCAGGACATTGAATCCTTTGGATCCTCCAGGTGAAAAGAGTCTACATTCAGAATTGAGACAGAACC
Organism: Clostridiales bacterium; assembly: GCA_031269465.1. GTDB lineage: Bacteria > Bacillota > Clostridia > Lachnospirales > WQUN01 > JAISWZ01. Next base: position 11,891 of record JAISZB010000262.1, read on the forward strand.
GTCTCTTTTGTCAATTCCTATGTTCGTAGGATTGAATTCGCCTATAATGACGCCGCGCATGTGAGCGTTGTCAACTGCGGAGCAGATGTTTTGAGCTATTCTGATTCTTAGTGCGAGGGAGGCGCTTTTACTGGCATAGGCTGAGGCAAGATCTGAGTCGAAACTCAGCCTTGGCATTATGTAACCGACGAAAACTCCGTCGTCGTAAAGTATGTCGATTGGCCAAGCTATTTGAGCTTGAATGTCATCATCCAATGGGTGGTGAAGCATGTATTCAAGCTTTTCCTCAAGCTCGGACTCTATTTCTCCCGCCTTGAAAATCTTAGCCAGCACCGGCTGATCTGGAATTATGGTATAAAGACGGCTCGAACCGCCATTTGGCAGCTGCTCGTTTATTGTGTAGATTCGACCGCTGCATCCTGCAAGCATTTACATCATCCTTTGGTATTTTGGCATGTACAGTTAGCGTGCTTGCCAATAAAAGCGCCCAGCGAATGCTGGCAAGCGCGCAAAGTGCTTATTTTCAAACTCATCCGGCAACAACCAAAATTCAGTCCCATACTGTTTTGAAGACAAATGCACCTATTTTGGAGCTTGACTGTCTACTGGCTCTGATATCCTTAAATGCGTGAATTCAGCCTTCCAAGGTGAGAAATGCCGATATCGGCATTTCTCACTAGCTGTATAATCAAGCTCAAAAAGGCAGTTATCTATGAAAATCAGTATAGTTGAACAGTAAAGTTGGACTATAGTTACTTCATATGAAAAGTATTTTGAGTTGCTCGCCGATATCAAGCTGAGTCGCATGCGCTCTCAGCCTCTGCCTTATTCTAATAATATTATATATTACTAGCAGTGAATGTGCAATGACTTGATCAATAATATTACGCAAAAAGTGAGTTTAGTAAACTGCAAGTCCTGTTTTGCAGTTGAAGATTTTGAAATACTATAGGGAAATTTAAATTATGATTGATATAATTAAGCATTCGATGGCAGTGATTGAAAGGTTTTGCATGGTAACATCAAAGTTGATTGTTATGCTTTAGTAAAAATGGGATTTTATGACACCCCGCTTATTCCTCCAAGGCAAGAAATTAGCGGATGTATTTTGAACAAATAAGCAGATATTGGAATCTAAATATCTGCTTATTTGACTGGATCATTATTATGAGCAAGATTCACTGATATATTCACAAAATTAACAAATTTCGATGATATAATGAAGTCTGGAAGTTGAAATGAAATTCAAAAAAGAGAAATGGGTTAAATATATGGAAAACAGAAGCACGCCGCCCAACTATTTGACGAAAGCCTTAAAAATAGCCATGGGCTTGACCAAATTCAGCGCGTCTTCATTATTAAGCGCCGCTTTGGACTTGTTTATATTTACAATCATCACGGATGCGTTTAAAGGCAGCCCGCTGTTCGCTGCTACCTGCATAGCTCGAATGTGCTCAGGCCTTTTCAATTTCCTTCTGAATAAGAATTGGGTCTTCAAAGGCGGCGGCATACACTCCGGAGCGAAATACTTAGCACTGTTCATACTGCAAATGCTTGCCAGCTGGGGCTTGGTGGAGGCCTTTTCCTTCTTGAAGGTAAATATTACTATTATAAAAGCGTTTGTGGATGTTCTTTTATTCGTTGCAAGCTTTCATATACAGAAAGCTTTCATTTTCGAAAACAGCAAGCAAAAAAAGCCTTGATCTATATAGATTTTCTATAAAATTATCTTTTTGGAGTTAGATTATACAGCGAATGCGATTGATATCGGCATTTCTCATTCGCTGTATAATCTATGTGATAGTCGTAAAGCGGGCTGATACTGTATTTTCATCAGATTTGACGCAGGAGACTACCGCCTCAAATTCCATTAGGCGGGAGAGGAATGCGCCCCTCCTTTCTTTTTCTTCTCACTGTTAAAATAACGGCTCTCTTGATCAATGGCTTGAGCTTCCCGCAACTTATGCTTGCGCCTGATTTTTCTCCGCACAGCGTGCGCGCGTCGAAGCTTCCGCTTGAACGCCTCCCGAAAACGAAGCCTTTGCGTCCATCCGGCATTTGAACCATCTAGAATAGCTGAAAGCCAAATGCATATATTGGAGATTGATTCAGCTTCCTCTTTCCGCCCTTGCCGGCAGTCGCCTTATGGAGCTGGCGATTGCGCTTTCCCGCTGCTTTCTGCATGTAGATTGCCTCTAAAGGAGCAGCCAGCGGATTTCCGCCGGTGCATCCCGCGTCCACCGCATGATCTTTTTCCAAGCCATTTCTGATTCTCGTGTTCTTTGCAGTGCAGCCGTATGCCGTACCCGCATTCGGATGCTCTTCCTTCAGCCTGTTGTAGAAAGCCCAACGCATAATCCCCATGAACGCGGCGTCTCTGAAAGATTGTCCTCTTTTTAAGTTCAACTTCAACTTTCCCGCATGGCGCCGCTTTCGGCGCCCCGATTCCCATGGGCATCCCGATAGTCGCTGTGGCAATCCCCGCATAACGCGGCTGGATTGTTCGGAGCGCCGCCTCCGATCTTTCCTGTTTCAATATGATGGATGTTCAGCATGGGATTCTTGCAGCCTTTTCTCACATGACGCACATGTCCATCGCGAAATAAAACATGCTCCCCTGCATTCCAAAAGCCAAGTTGCTCTCCGTTCTGACAGCCTTTTCCTGATATGCCGGGATCCTTGATTTTCTGAATATCTAAAGCTGCGGCCTACAACTGCTTTAGCTGTCGGCAATATCTTATGTACCCTGTCCACAGCCTTAATGCGGGTCTGAATTTTATGCTCGATCGATGGAGCCAGCCCTTATGCTTCGACCGGACGCGATTGTTGAAGCGAGGCTTCCTGCAGCGGGTTTTCCTGCTGCGCCTTGCGATGGGGCGCTATTCAGTTGCGCCTTCAACGCCTGAAAGCTCTTCCCGCCGACAGCAGGTCAACTATATCAGTCCTCAGCTCCGCTTCAGCGGCGTACAGCTCTTCTTTCTTCGCCGCCGCTGAAATTCCCATTGCTTTGCTTCCCGCATCTACTCCTAAAGAAATCGGCTGGGTATATTCCGCGCTTTCATACAATAGCTGGATTGCATAAGGCTCAAGCTTCGCGACTTCAGCCCTTCCATCCTTCAGCAAGCGCTTTACCTTGCCACGGCGCTTTGCAGGCATCAATGGATTGCGTCCTCGCTTAAAACACAAGCCATAAAATCATGATCCCTCCGCGCTTTTAGCGCATAGCGCGCATAAATCCCCATTTCCAGGGCTGGCTGCCCTTCGCCAATGCTGTTCCAAGGTTTTATACGCCTGCGGTGCCGCCCCTACCCCTTTAGAGGCTATTTAACCACAGGCTGTAGAATCCGGAGCTGGAGCAAACGCCCCGGAGTACCTATAAGATATTCTTGGACAGCGTAGCTTCCAAGTGGAAGCTTAGGTTAGTCAATCAGGACTTGCAATTGCAAGCCCCCGCCTCAAATATCAGGGGTTTTAACCCCGAAAAATTAGGTGGTGGGTTATTGACGCATGTACTTTTTGCGATATCCGCTTTTCACCATCATTTCCATTTATTTCTGCTGTATCGGCATTTTCGGCGCCTCTTGAATCGACGATGATCATCGAATGCTTGCCATTTCTTCCGTTTTTTATGCGCTTCCCCGGCATCAGCTCGTAGAGGGCCTTTTCGATCGCGCTCTTTCCTGATCCGTCCTCTTTCGACCAGGGTCTGAAATAGCAGCAGACTGCGAGCCAATTCGGGAAGCTGTCCGTAATGTCCCTCCATGTCGAGCCTGTTTTGAGGAGGCAGAGCATCGCGCTTATTTTTCGTCGCAAAAAAGCCCTTATAATTTCAAACTGCTCCCTAGCTGTAACACTTGTATATACCATTCTCATTTTATTTTGCATCACCCTTATTTAAAATTAATTGGGTAATATGCAAATAATCCATTCAATAAATTATAATCTTGTGTGATAAATCGCTTTTAATTTACATAATTTATAGTTTTGATGAAATCTAGGGTATTAGCTACAGAATTATAATATAAATTACATAATCAACAACATAATTGGCCGTTGTTTATTGCGTTATTTGACTAACTCATTGTGTCGAAAATAGATCTTTAAAGGTTCTAAAGCGCCTCTTAAGTCCTGGATCTCAGCATGAAGGCGCCGGATTGCGCCCTAGGGGTCTTGCCCCGGCATTTTGCGCGGCATCCGCAAAAATATCCGAAAAAAGGCTTCAGCAATGCACCAAGGGTGCGAAGGCTTGCATCGCGGCTCAAAACGGCGCCTCCTCGCGAACAATCTGCAGGCGCGCAGCTTCCGAGCAAATAAAATTAGCCATTGTTTATTGGGAAAAGGCCTTATCTCTGAGCCTGACGCATTTCCGGCATCTGAGGCATGCAAGAGGCGACTGAGCCAGGCATGGAGGCGCATCAAAAAGCGCGCCCAGAGCTTTCGCTCAGGGCGTGCTTTTTGGCTTCGATAAGTCTTGAATGGCCGGCACGCAAAACGCTTTGCGCTGGCATAGTTGATTTTGAATGGCAATTGCAGAGATGCCGGCGGCTCGTGAATGCGCAGGTTTGATTTAGGCGCCGCCGCCGTCGAGACGAGCATTCGCCTTGTCTCCAGCATCGCCATCCCCGCTGGTTGACAAGCCTGTTTCGCCCGCATCCTCCGCAAATGAGGCGGCGCCTGTCGCTGCCAAACTTTTTTCAAGAGCTTCAATGGCCTCGCCAATGGCGTTGGCCGGGCCATTCGAGAATCCTTTAACTTCTTCCAATGGGAGTCCGGAATACTTGGCGATGGTTTCGACAGGAAGGCGATCCTCAAGCATGGTTTTGGCAACTTGCAGGCTTTTCAGCCTTTCGCCCTTCTCGATGCCCAGTCCAATGCCTTGCTCGATGCCTTGCTCGATGCCCACTTTGGTAGCCATCTTCAAATCAGACTGGATGGACATCCTGTTCTTCAGGCGCGAGCAGTAAACAGCGCGCTGATGCTCGTCTTTGCTTATGTTGGAGAGAAGCTCTACGGCCACATTAATCTCCTCCTTGCTCTTTGCCAGCCTATCCAGGAGATCCGCGTGCAGGGGGCTGCCCCCGAGCTTGAAGAACAAAGCCCACATCTCGGCGCCGCTCATTTCGCTTACGGGCTTCCCCATTGTCGCTCCAAGCTTGGTCAGCTCCACAAAGACCAGGCAGACGGCCTCCGATAGGATGAAGTGCTTCTTTTTGTTCATGAACCCAAAGAAATTGATGAAGTCGGGATCATCGGGGAAGACTGTGAAGTCGCACACGACGATCTGATAGCTGTCTATAAGATCGATGTAGTCCACGCCCTTGCTTTTCTGCGCGGAATGAAGCATCGCGATGTCAAAGATGGAGCGCTTCTTGAGTTCAACGCAGCCGGCCTCGAGGGTGTCGTGGGGAATCGCGTGGGCCATCATCTCAACTGTGGCTTGGCTGCGCCTCTGCATTTCGTAGATCTTTCCGCCCATTGCGGCGGTCGCCGGGACGACGAGCTTGCACTTTACATCAAATCGCAGGCGCTTGTCGTCCTTGCCGGAGATTGGAAGCTCGTTGCCAATGACCTGGGCGCTGATGACGGGCAGCTCCAGGAAACTTGCGATGACGTCCTTCAAGACGCCCTCCGCGTCAGGATGGGTAAGCAGGGTTTTGAAAACCCCGTCCTCCGAAGGGGGAGCATTTCTGGGGCGACGAAGTAATCAGACGTGGCGCACACCACCCTATTCATCCACAGTTGTTATGCGGCGGATACCCCTGCCTTTAGGCATGGGGAGGAAGCCGCATGCTCCTTTCCGTCAATATTATTTTGCGCTTCTCTAAAGGCTTGAGTTTTTTACAGCTGATTCCCGCAGACAGCTTTGTTCCGTCCAACGTGCGAACATCAAAGCTTCCGTTTGATCGCCTCCCGAAAATGAAGCCTTTGCGTCCGTCTGGCATTTGAACTCTGCCGAACAGTTGAAATCCAAATGCATACTTTGGAGATTGATTCAGCTTCCTCTTTCCGCCCTTGTTGATAGCAGCCTTATGGATCTGGCGATTGCGCTTCCCCGCTGCCCTCTGCGTATAGATTGCATCCAATGGAATGGACTCCGGATTTCCGCCGGTGCATCTCGCGTCCACCGCATGATCTTTTTCCAATCCAT
>JAISZB010000273.1 GCA_031269465.1 Clostridiales bacterium
TCAAGCCTTGGTAAGGTTCTTCGCGTTGCTTCGAATTAAACCACATGCTCCACCGCTTGTGCGGGCCCCCGTCAATTCCTTTGAGTTTCAGCCTTGCGGCCGTACTCCCCAGGTGGATAGCTTATTGCGTTGGCTCCGGCACCGGCGCTCTCGCGCCGACACCTAGCTATCATCGTTTACGGCGTGGACTACCAGGGTATCTAATCCTGTTCGCTCCCCACGCTTTCGTGACTCAGCGTCAGTCACAGTCCAGCAAGCCGCCTTCGCCACTGGTGTTCTTCTTAATATCTACGCATTTCACCGCTACACTAAGAATTCCGCTTGCCTCTCCTGCACTCGAGCCCGGCAGTTCCTCATGCAGAGCCGGGGTTGAGCCCCGGGATTTCACATGTGGCTTGCCTGGCCGCCTGCTCACCCTTTACACCCAGTAATTCCGGATAACGCTCGCCCCCTACGTATTACCGCGGCTGCTGGCACGTAGTTAGCCGGGGCTTCTTGCCCGGGTACCGTCATCTTCTTCGTCCCCGTCGATAGGAGTTTACGACCCGGGGGCCTTCCTCCTCCACGCGGCGTTGCTGCATCAGGGTTTCCCCCATTGTGCAATATTCCTCACTGCTGCCTCCCGTAGGAGTTTGGGCCGTGTCTCAGTCCCAATGTGGCCGTCCGCCCTCTCAGGCCGGCTACTGATCGTCGCCTTGGTGGGCCGTCGCCCCGCCAACAAGCTAATCAGACGCGGACCCCTCCCCCACCGATGAATCTTTCCTCGCGCCGCCATGCGGCGGCGCGATCGCATCGCGTATTAGCAATGATTTCCCATTGTTATCCGCGAGTGGGGGGCGGGTTGTCCACGCGTTACTCACCCGTCCGCCGCTAGGCCGCGCTTGCGCGCGGCCCCGCTCGACTTGCATGTGTTAGGCACGCCGCCAGCGTTCATCCTGAGCCAGGATCAAACTCTCAAGTTGAAATTTCCCAAGCTCTCTTTGTTGCCGGCCCGCCCGGCTACGCCGGACGGATTGTTGTCTTTCATTCTTTGAGCTTCTCTTTTCTGCTGCTATTCAGTTTTCAATGTTCAACGCGCTTGCGCGCCATTCTCATGTTGCCGCATTTCTGAGGCTTGATTATATTATCACGACTTGAAATGCTTGTCAACACTTTTTTTAATTTTTTTTGAATTTTTTATTTCTTTTTTCTGATATTGCATTTGCATGTCATACACTTGATTTCTCAAGCATATAACCTTTTAGCGTGGGCTTGATCGCTTGCAAAATTACTTCAGGCCCCAAGGAGATACTATACACCTATGAGAGCAAGAAAGTCAATACCCAAACTAAACTTTTTTTGATACTATTTGACCAGAACTAACATTTGATGGAGAGTGTTGCCATATAATTTTCCTACAGGTGCTCCTAATCAACATAGCCGTCTCTTGCGACAATATCGGCGCAATTGCACTGGCTACAAGGGATCTTCCCGAACGAAAGGCGCTTGCTGCCAGACGCATAGGCATACTTCTTTCGATAGCCTTAAAACTGATTTTTCTATTTCTGACAGGAATTTTATTCAAGGTTTCCTGGCTTCATATAAGAATTCTAGGCGGAGCAATGCTGATGTATGTCACTTGGGGGATGCTTAGGCACCGCCCGCAGGAAAAGGCGAAAGCCTCTGAGTCCGGGTTCACGTCGGCTATTCTCTCAATAATTGCAGCTGATGCAAGCATGAGCCTTGACAATGTAGTCGCGATAACAGGAATCATCTCAGATGGCGGCCAAGCGCCCGGAACGCGCGGGCTGCTTCTGGCTTTCGCCGCTATAGCCGCAAGCGCGCCCATAATGATAGCGTTTTCCGACGCAATCGCAAAGCTAATGGAACGCTTTAGGCTGCTCACCTACATATTCGCCGGCTACCTTATATATATCGCCGCCAACATGATATTTGAAGATGAAATGATAAAGCTCTTCTTCTATGAAATAGACTTCTACTTCACAGCGCCGGCGGCGGCGCTTTTCGGCCTTTTTCTGGTTATATACGGCATATACCGCACAAACCCTCCCTCGCGCGCTACCGAACGCTCCTCTGGCAGCGCCCTTCTTTGCGGCGCCGTCATTGTATATTCATGGATTACAGTAGCGGTCTTCTCTTTTCTAGAGACCGGCCCGATAGTTGACGGTTGGATCACAAACGCCGAAGTGCTGTACGGGTTCCCGCCCTCAGGAGCGAACGCAGTGTATATGCTAGGCTCCGCTTCCGGACTCTTTGCGCTATTGGGCGCAAAGAACGCTGAAAGAATTGCGAAGGAGCAAAGCCAAACCTATATTACCGCTCTTATAAGAGGCATAACAGGCATGGCTGCCTTCATTGTTCTCAGGCTTGCAGTATGCTTAATCGGCATGACCTTCACATTCGGTTTCGGCGGCATCTCAGCTTTCGACTTCATTGCAGCGCTTTTTGCCCAAAGCATGCTGATAATGGTTTACCCAGCAGTATTTTGCATGCTTAACTCCATCTTTAAAAACAGAGCGCTAGGCCTTATAGCCAGCATGCTCTTTTCGCTATTTGAGATTGCAGGCGCCGATATTATAAGCCAAACAAGCAGCTGGTCATTGCTTGCCGTTTTTTTTCCGAGCTGCCAAATGGAGTTCATTTCAAACAGGGTATCCTCTGGAGCTATGATTTTCTACCCGATTGCAATCGCCTCTCTCTATATTGCTCTCGCGTCCGCTATTGGCGCGCTCTTTACCGCAGTGGGAGACAAGGGGAGGGAGATTGCCTATTCCGTCATAAAGAGGATTTGATTTCAGGCTCGCCTCCTCTTATCAGGCTCGCCTTAGGCAGTCAGGCGCTAAAGCGCTTCGCCTCAGAGAGATCGCTGCTCCTTTGAGGCAAAGTATTTCGTTAAACATATATCTTTTCTCATCAAGCTCAGACATGCAGTCAATGCATATATACTGATTTGCATATGAAAGTTTAGGTTTTGGAGGTTGATTAATCCAACGTTGCTCTCAATTTTCAACCTCCAAAATGTGTAATTCATATGCAAATCAGCATACCGAACTGAAGCTAGATTTTCAGAGATTGTGAGTTGTTTAAATTAGGCTCATTAGACTGCAAATCGGCATATATAAGCGATGCAGTCATTGCTTTAAGAGGTAGATGCACAAAAAAGCAGCCGGAAAAACGAGAAGTTCAACCCATCTTTAATGGTAACGCGCGCTTTCCAAAGCGCCGAGAACCTCCCCGGCGCTTTGGAAAGCGCGCGAATGGCGCCGCATTGCCCAAAACCCGCTTTCACTCTTCTTCGGCGTCAAAATTGTACGCTACAGAGCTTGTCGAGGCAGCGGGGTATGAGCTTGCCTGTGCTGGCGCAGAAGCTATGTATCCGGGATTATTGGGAGCCGAATATTGCTGGTTTGACGCGGCGTAAGCCGATATGCTGGATGAGGACGGCGCAATGTATGCAGCTCTTGCAATCAGTTGTTCCAGCTCTGTTATTTTGGTGAAGATGCGGTTCATGTCGCTCTCATTGAAGTCTATTATGTATTTCTGCATTAGATTTGTGTACTCTTCCTGAAATTCTTTGACCTTGGCCCTCTGCTCGCCGATGGAGGCAATGATGCTCTGTATTTGAGAGAGCGCCTGCGTCCTTGACTCCGCGACTTGCAGGTGAGCGTTTTTAACTATGTTGTCTGCCGCCATCTGCGCGCTTATTATAGCGTTTTTTATAGCGCTGTCCTTATCCTTGTAGCTTTTTACAACCTGCTCAAGGGTGTCGATGTATCTATCTACTTCCTCTGGATCATATCCCTTCTTGACATACGTAAATCTTTCAGGCATTATTATCTTCCTTTCGCTTCTTATATGCTTTATATCGCATTTAAATCAGAAAAGCGCGGGCTTCATCATATTTCATCTTATTAAGCGAAATGGGCCAGGCTGAAAAATAGGAGCAAGTTTTCCGCTGGCTCGGATTAAGGCTTGTCCAAACTCGTGTCAGAAGAATAAAATAATTGTAGGCTTTTCAAAACTTAAGCAATATAACTAAAAATGCATTCTTCAATAAGTTTAGCACTATATAGAAAAATACGCAATCATTTTCGTTCGCAACTTTTTCATAAAGGCGATTTTTGAATTAATGCTAATATTCTTGTATTAATTCTTTATTTTTATTCTATCTTTCTGGGTGTAGACATATCCTAGCAAGTGTATTTCCCTTTAGTTATTCACTGCATTTGATTAAATAAACAGCATTTTTGTCGCATCAAGGTGAAATCAGGCTTATATTCTCCAAACTGCGCAACATGCTTGTGTAAATGAAGGCAGAAACATGCCTCTTAGAAATCTTAAACGACTTTTCTTGATTGCTCGTTTTCAGCGCCAATCATTAAAAGTTGCGCCTTTATAATATAGCATAATCTAGAGCATAACAATAGGCTGCTTTTCTTTCTCTTCTATATTAGATTGATCGCCATTAGCTTCAAATGAGCTCTTCAATAATATGGCGAAAAGATGAGCTTGCTCATTCACCGATTTCAATCAAATGCACCTGTTGATGACTTGACCCTGCATTGGCCTCTGCTGTAAAGTTGCAAAAATGGCAGTTTTACATGCAAATTTGACCGCAAAGAAAGGAAATACCATTGTTCTCCAAAAATTTTTTCCATAACAACCATGAAAATATCAGGCTCTCAGTTTGCAGTTTTATTCGATGAGATTGGACAGGCTGACGTGTTTTTCGTTCAATATTTAGGATCATTCATAGATGAATTCCGAGACTCATTGTGCAGTGAAAGTCACAATCAAGCACCATAACAGGAGCATTTGCGTCAATTAGGGAAGACTCTGATTTCTCAAGGCCAGCGGAATGAATTAACTTCCCCTTTCTAATCGCTATAAAAAGTGGTATAGTCACTTAGGGTCAAGTTGGCTCTGAGTCCCGCTGCTTGCTCCCGACGCAAAAAGAAGGCTTCTCATTCAACGCGCCTAACGGCTCGAGCGTAAGCGATCCAGCCCTTTGCGTCACACAGTCGAATTTACTTATTGTTATGCCTATTTGCAACCAAATGCATTTTTTTGAAGCTTGACTTTCCTTAGAGACGCTCTATATTCAAGCTCCAAAAAAGTAACATTTGAGGAGAAGCGGTATATTTAACTGCAAATCGGTATATTGCATGATCTCATATTGAAAATCTCTGCAATCTGCATAAAGACTAAAGGACAAGTATAAAATGGATCATTTAGATTTCATGCGCCTTGCTTATGAAGAGGCGCTAAAAGCTTTAAAGCTTAATGAAGTTCCTGTCGGATGCGTAATAACATACCAGGGGCAGGTCATAGCTAAAGGCATGAACAGGCGGCACGCAGACAAGACTGTACTTGCGCACGCTGAAATAATCGCTATAAGGCAGGCTTGCGAATTTATCGGCGACTGGCGGTTGGAAGGATGCAGCCTCTATGTCACAGTTGAGCCGTGCTGCATGTGCGCAGGCGCGATCGTGCAAGCTAGAATTGACGAGGTTGTCTATGCCGCAGAGAACAAAAAAGCCGGCTGCGCAGGTTCTGTCATGAACATACTTCAAAATCCCGGCTTCAATCACCAGGCGAGAGTTGTCTCAGGAATCATGAGAGATGAATGCTCGGAGCTCATGACTTTTTTCTTTCGAAAGTACAGGTCATCCCTCCAGCCTTAGCCAGAAATTTTTCACTGAAAAACGAAAAAAGCCCTTGACATGTGAAATTGCATGGATTATAATTCATGAGGTTGTTAATAGCTCTATCGTTCGGCGTTAGGGTTCTTAACTCCGCCCAGGTAGCTCAGTTGGTAGAGCAGAGGACTGAAAATCCTCGTGTGGGGGGTTCGATTCCGTCCCTGGGCATTCGTGCGGGTGTAGTTCAGTGGTAGAACACTAGCCTTCCAAGCTAGTCATGTGGGTTCGATTCCCATCACCCGCTTAAAAATAAGAGCTTCTGCATTTATGCAGAGGCTTTTATTTTTAAGCCTCTATAATTTATTTACTCTACACCCCTTCCTTTAAATCTTCCGCCATTTCCAGATGCTCTTTCATCGCAATACTCATTCGATCTCCTCAAATTTCCTGATCCTAATGCTTAAATGCGCAGTTACATGCAATTTCTTTTGCGGCGTCACATGTACCAATTTGAAGCCTGATTGTCATTGAGGAGCTTTTAAGCAAGCTCCAAAATCTGAATTTTAGTACGAAAGCATCAGTATCAGCTTGATAAAGCAGCCATTACTCTGATGCTTGAAAAACCAGACTCTGAATTCGATATTCAACTGCTATACTGATTTGCATTTAAAGTACATTTGCATTTAAAGTACCTATCTTTAAGCTTGATTATACTGCGAGCGCAAAATGGCGATATCTGCATTTCGCGTCCTCAATGGATAATCATGATCGTGCTGTGAGTGCAAATCGGTATATATTGACTAGTTTCAGTCCTGGCGTTGAAGCGTAGAGTCATAGAGCTTCACATGCAAATCAAATAACAAACATTTCTTTAAAGTTCAGGTCTTTGCCAATAAAGATTGAGCAGATAAAATATCAATATTTTAGCTGACTTAGCCTGCCAAAGCAGTTTACTCTGCAAAAACTGCATATCATAAAGTGCATATATTAGCTAATAATCTTGTAAAGGACGCAGGTGAAATTTTGTATGAACACTTTAAACAAAATAAATATTTAATTATGTCTCATTAACAATAAGCAAAATTTAACTTTACCATATAGACTGTTAATGATATAATCAAGCCAAAGTCAAGTAATTGATGCTCTATTAATGATGATTTGCATTCATAGCATATATTTTTATATTCATTGAGTTTAAATATTTGACAACAATTTTATTATATTATTTAAATCGACATAATTTCATTCAAAATAATCATCAAAATTACATTGGCAAAAATAATCTCTGCTGCTTTATTGTTTTCAGAATTTTTTGAAATGCATTGGTTTAATATTTGAAATATTTGCCTATACTCATAATATCACAAACAAGGAGCATGCATATTGCATGCAGCCTCTATAAGAAAGAAAAGGATTGATACGACCTATGGATGACACAATGCGCCAGATGATTGCAGCCTTCAAATTTTCATTGATAGCTCCCATCTGCAACGGAACCTTCGATGCCACTTCGAAGGAAGCCTACTACAGGAGGCTCGCAAGCAAAGAATACACATTGCCAAACGGAAAGACAGCGAAGTTCAGGCCTGTCACGTTCAAAAGCTGGTACCTGAGCTACACGAAGTTCGGCCTTGAAGCCCTGGCGCCGAAAGGCAGAAACGACGCCGGCAGATCTCGCGTCCTCACAGACGCTGTTATTGCCGAGATCCATTCCATGAAAGAAAAATATCCTTTCATAACTGGAACTCTCATCTACAAAATGCTAATTGAAGAAGGCTTCATTAAAAACACAGAAGTATCCAGGGCTACCGTACTTCGATATATCAAAGCCAATCACTTGAAGTGGCAGGAGATTGCGCCGATAGGAAGAAAGGCGTAGAACTTGAAATGACTCGATTTATTGCCCGGGAAATCAATGAGCGTGAAATGATGTATATGATATGATTGCCTTCAACGCCTTCTAGGGTGTAGATAAAAATAGCAGGCAGCTATGCCGATAATGGCTTAATGGCCTTTATCGATTATTATTAGCTCATGCATGAGCTCCATATTTCAGCATTTTAAAACGATTGCCTACTTTTACTATGCCGCTTTTCATCAAATGTTCCTTTTTTTGTTGATTATCCATTGAGTGGTTTGAAATGCCAATATCAATCGCACTCGCTGTATAATCAAGCTCCAAAAAATGTAATTTTATATGAAAAGCAGTATATCTACACCCCCGCCTTCAAATAGTATTTGACAAGCACGTCCTTATCCTATATACTATTTAGTGCCCGTGCTAGCCGGGGAGGTAGCGGATCCCTGTACTCGAAGCCCGCTATAGCGAGGGTGACGCTTGCATTAGGCTCCTTTTTTGTGGGGACAGACCTTGGATTGACGCGTTGACGATTGAGTCTTGCGCAATAGGCATCTGTGAACCGTGTCAGATCCGGAAGGAAGCAGCACTAAGCAGATCTGTCTATGTGATGCGAGGTTGCTTGGTCTGAGTTGATTTTCAAGAAATCGCCCGGAAAGAAATGTCGACTGCAGGCGCACGGGCGCCTTGCCCAGGTAGCTCAGTTGGTATGAGCAGAGGACTGAAAATCCTCGTGTCGGCGGTTCAATTCCGTCCCTGGGCAGATTTTCTCAATAGTGAGATAGATTTTTTCTTTATGCTTGAATTTTGCCTGCTGCTCTATTATAATTATAGCATATCTGCGCGAATGGCTCAGTGGTAGAGCATCGCCTTGCCAAGGCGAGGGCCGCGAGTTCGAATCTCGTTTCGCGCTTTTACGCCTTGCGGCTTCGCCGCAAGGCGTTTTTGTCCAGACAAGCATACCGATTTGCAACTCTAAATCCATGCTTTCCCATAAATCTGAGGTGCTCTATGCTTATTCTTCTTGCAGCTATTAATGCAAAATACATACATTCCTGCCTCGCGTTGCACTGCTTGGCGGCATTTCGCCCTGATCTCAAAGAAAGCGTCAAAATCCGGGAGTTCACTATAAACCAAGAAAAAGAATATCTTCTTAGAGAAATTTACGCTCTTCATCCTGATATCGCCTGCTTTTCCTGCTATATATGGAATATAGAGAAAACTATCTCCCTGGTCAGAACCTTAAAGCAGGTAATGCCCGACATCAAGATCATTCTGGGTGGTCCGGAAGTCTCCTTTGAATCCCAGAGCCTTTTTGAATATCCAGTGGATGTCGTAGTCAGAGGAGAGGGAGAGAAGCCCTTTTCTGAGCTTATGGACTTCTATCTGGCAGGCGTCGGAAGCCTTAGCGCAATAAACGGAATCACTTACAGAAAAGGCGGCGCTGTCTTTGAAAACCCTGATTCTCAATCACTCGACTTGACGTATTCCAAGTTTGCCTATCATTATTCGCAACTCTCTGAATTCACCAATCGAATCGTTTACTATGAATCATCCAGAGGCTGCCCGTTTAGGTGCAGTTACTGCCTGTCCGGCTATGGCGGCGATTTGAGAAGCATTCCCCTCGAAAGGGTCGAAAGGGAGCTTGCTTTCTTCTTAAAATCCAATGTCCCTCAGGTAAAGTTCGTAGATAGAACTTTCAATGCAGTGAAAAGACGTTCACAAGCGATCTGGAAGCTGCTAATTGATAATGACAACGGTTTTTCGAACTTTCATTTTGAAATCGCGGGAGATCTTCTGGATGAGCAAGATTTTCATATACTTGAAAGAGCTCGGCCAGGATTGTTCCAATTTGAGATAGGCGTACAGACTTCGAATGAAAAGACTCTGGCGTCTTTGCAAAGGAAAACGGATCTTGAGTCTCTTTCAAGAAACGCTTTGAAGCTTAGAAGCATGGGAAACATTCATATTCATTTGGACCTTATCGCAGGCCTTCCAGGCGAAACCCTGTCAGATGTGAAGAACTCTATAAATTTCGTGCATGAATTATCTCCTGAACAGTTTCAGCTGGGATTTCTCAAGCTTCTAAAGGGTACCAGCCTGAGAATGCACGCATTAGTAGAAGGGCTTCACTACGACGAAAGCCCCCCTTATGAAATTCTTAGAACAAAGGACATGCCTTTTTCTGAAATGCTTAAGCTAAAAGGTATCGAAAGCGCCTTGTCTATGCTTTTAAATTCCGGAATGTTTGTTCAAACCCTCAAATACTCCATACCTTTGTTTCCATCAGCCTTTGATTTTTATGAGAGTTTTTCTTCATACTGGATCGAACGCAATCTTCACGCCTCATCCCATACGAAGATGAAAATTTATGAGATTCTTTTTGAATTCCTATCCGGCCCGGCAGCAATTGAAGAGCTTAAGGATGTTATGAAATTCGATCTACTCGCGAATGATCTCAGCTGCACCCCTCCTGCTTGGCTGACGCCCCCTAAAACATCCAGAGAAAAAAAGCTGTGCTCAAGCTTTCTGGATAATTACTGCCAAGAACTCTGCAACAGGCAACTGGAGCCGCTTTCCAGCATAGAAAGAAGCAAGGCTTATGCGAAGCTTCGAAGGAAGCTTGCTATTTCCAGCGCAATTGAATCTTTTTCGATTGATATGCCTTTGTTTTTATCCTGCGGGCGGTTAAAACGCAGAAGCTGTGAATTATTGATTCTGCGCTTTAACCGCCTCCTTCCGGCAGCTTGGGAAGAGGTAAAATGCCTGAAAGCGGATGACGGCGCCGCCAAAGGATAATTGCGGCGCGCTTGAGGATGGATAGGGCATCGATTCATAGCGGCGCATTTGCCTGCGCATCATATTAATTAAGGCCTATTTTTATGGTGACAGTCGCAATTGTCATTGTTTTACCGTTGAGATATAATAGCATATCTACAGTTAAATTTCAAAGTTTGCTGATATTGTAAATCAATGATTGTTGCGACTATCACCTTTTTTATAGGCTCATCCAATATGCCTGCACAGGAAGAATTGAAGAAAAAGAGCAATTCACTCGATAAATTTGAAATGGCAATATCATTTGGGAAGCGAAAGGAGAAGAAAGCCTTAAAGGAAGATTTTCCATCTTTCCTATCAGCGTCACGACGCTGTTTATGGCAACCCATAAAATGAAAAACTTGGATGAAATTCAAAAAATCATGCTTCTGCTGGATGAAGCATATCCTTTAGATATATTCTGCTATCTTGCATACGACAAGCCTTGGCAGCTTCTGATAGCCACTATTTTAAGCGCGCAGTGCACTGACGCAAGAGTGAACTCGATAACTCCGGGGCTTTTTGCGAAGTACCCCACTCTTGAGGACTTCGCAAAAAGCTGCCTGGAGAAATTGGAGTCCGATATAAAGCCAGCTGGATTTTATCATACAAAGGCAAAACATATAAAAGAAACATGCAAAGCGCTGTGCGAGGATTTCGGAGGGGAGCTTCCGTCTGAAATGGATATGCTCACAACGCTTCCAGGGGTGGGGCGCAAGACCGCAAATCTTATAAGAGGGCATATATTCAATATACCGAGCATTATCGTTGATACTCATGTTAAGAGAATTAGCGCCAAGCTTGGCTTTACTGAGAATGAGGATCCCGCAAAGATTGAAATTGAGCTTATGGGCATTCTTCCGCAGGAGCATTGGACAAGATACAACACGCAGATAATCGCTCACGGCCGCGCTATATGCACCGCCCGGAACCCGCACTGCGCGTCTTGCGTTTTCAGCGAGCTTTGCGACTGGCGCAAAAGGGGCTTTGATTCCAAGCCAATAATGAAAAAGAAAAAGGCTTGAGTCATCCGCGTCAATATATGCACACCAGCATGAGGGGACTTTTATTCATAGCTTTTATGCATCTTTACTAGAATTTGAAATTGCGATATCCACAGCCCTCTTTTTTACTGATTTACACATGAATCAAGCGTCTATTTTAGCTTGACGATCCAGAAGGCGCGATTGATATACTGCTTTTCATATGAAATTACCTTTTTTGGAGCTTGATTATACAGCGAGTGTGATTGATATCGGCATTTCACACCACTCAATGGATAATCAACAAAAAAAGGAACATTTGATGAAAAGGGTTATATCGCCATTTCGTACCTTGAAGGTGGACAGTCAAGCTTCAAAATAGGCATATGTTTGTAATTCGGTATCATTGGACAGCGCATAAGTATAAATAGCATATCCGATGCAAATAATAATCTGGCTGGCTATAGGAGGTTCAAAGTGGGAAAAAGCGCAAAATTGATTATCGGATTTGCTACAGGATTTGCAAATGGATTGTTCGGCTCCGGAGGCGGTACGATACTCGTTCCGTCAATGGAGAAGTTCATGAAAATCGAAACGCATAAAGCTCATGCCACAGCTTTGGCCGTCATCTTCCCTCTGTCTGTTCTGAGCATTTTCTTTTATTTGAGATCAGGCCAGCTGCCGTGGTCCGAAGTGCTTTGGATTTCAGCAGGCGGGGTAATCGGAGGATTCTTAGGGGCTAAGCTTCTCAATAAAGTCAAAACCCCATGGCTTCATAAGATATTTGGTTTATTCATGGCGGTTGCGGCAATGAAAATGATTATGGGATGAAGAAGCTATAAAATGCTTTAGCGCTGAGCCGCATTATTGATCTCCCCCTAAGGAATCAATGATGCGGCTCCTTTAATCCTTTAAAAGGAGAATTCAAATGGCTTGGCTGTTGCATATTATAATCGGCTTGATTTCGGGAATAATAAGCGGGATGGGAATAGGAGGCGGAACTGTGCTCATACCTGCTCTGAGCATATTTTTCAAAATGGAGCAGCAAACGGCTCAGAACATCAATCTGCTATATTTCATTCCCACGGCAATCATCGCCATCTCAACGCACGCGAAACAGGGAAACATAGAAAAAAAGCAGCTGTCGCCCCTTATACTGCTTGGACTTGCGGGAGCAGCGGCAGGATCTCTCATTGCAGTAAATATGAACGCGCCTTTGCTAAGGAAATTGTTTGGCTTCTTTCTGCTTGCGATGGGCGCCTATGAATTTTTCAGAAAAGAGAAAAAATCGGAAGGGAGCAGTTTGCATGAATCAGTACAATGACTTTGAAAGGGTCAAAGAGGAATTTGACGCCGCTGATTTGAACAGGAAGGTTCAACTCTATGTCACGGCTGAAGGCTTGAGCCAGGATCAGTACAAGGATCTTCTCAAAATGTTTCCCGTAAATGAGCTTTACCTTTTAGAGGATGCCCTTCAATAGACAGGACTCTGCTTCAAGCCTGCCAGCCGGCTGCAAATTGGCAAAGCGCCAATTCTTTTAAGCATTGGAGCGTCAATGCGCCTCAATTGCCTAGGAATTGAAATTTCCTATTATGGAGCTTGATTATTCAGAGTTTCTATGGATAATTAAATTCCAATAGGTACATTTGCAAATAGGTACAATTTTACAGCCAACAATATAAAGCTGCCCTCCGGCAGCTTTTTTTTGCGCTTGAAAGCATCCCCTCTTATGCTACTTTGCATTGGATAGTTCTGATTTTGATGTGGAATATAAAATTAGTGTGAAATGCCGATATCAATCACACCGCTGTATAATCAAGCTCCAAATTATTTCATATAAAAAGCAGTATAGCAGGAGTATGAATTTTATGAAAGCTCAGTCAAATGCATAGGCTTTGAAGCTGGACTAAATTACTTAAATTACTTCTAAAAAGATTATTCTTACATATATTGCTTTTCATATAAAATTATCTTTTTTGGAGCTTGATTATACAGGTAGTGCGAAATGCAGATTCGGCATTTCGTACCCTCAATGGATAATCAAGCTCCAAAAAAGAAACATTTGATGAAAAGCGGTATAGAATAAAAAATTTAAAATTGCTCTTTTGAAAGCCTTCTATGCTGGTTCCGGCATGCATATTTGCATCGAACACCTACTGAGCTTGGCTATGCAGCTGCCCGATAGACTGCCAAACTTCAAAATGAGGGCGCCAGCTGCGAATAAGCATATCATTGACAGGTACATTTGATCGAGCGCAAGTATATATTATAAAGGCCATGTCTATGCATCCGATCGTATCATCAGGTACGAGAATTCTTAAGATGCTAAAAAGACGATTCCTTGGGCCGTTAAGGGTGATGATATGAATAAACTCAAAGTATTCGTTTATGCCATTTGCAAGAATGAGTCTAAATTCGCAAATCGATGGATGGACTCTATGAGCGAGGCTGACCGCATTTATGTGCTGGATACGGGATCAACTGACAATACAGTTGAGCTTCTTAAAAACAGAGGCGCAATAGTATCAGTGCAAAGTATAGTTCCATGGAGATTCGATGAAGCGAGGAACCGTTCACTCGATCTGGTTCCTGCGGAAGCAGATATCTGCGTCTGTACAGACCTGGATGAGACATTCAATCCAGGATGGCGAGAGAATCTTGAAAATGCTTGGACTGAAGGCACGAGCAGCGCGAGATATATTTACAACTGGAGATTGAAGCCAGACGGCAGTCCGGACATACAAATATTCTACTTTAAAATCCATGCCAGGAAAGGCTTCATATGGCGCTGCCCCATACATGAATATCTTGAATGCCTATTGCCGAATGGAAACAACTACGTATTCGCTGAAGGAGTAGTGCTTACGCACCTTCCAGACATCAGCAAGTCCCGCGCCTACTACCTTGAACTCCTTGAAACAGCTGTCAAGGAGTCTCCGATGGATGCCAGAATGAATTATTATCTTGGCAGAGAATACATGTACAACAAAAGGTGGCTTGATTGCATAAGCGTACTTAAAAACCAGCTCAATCTGCCCACCTCCTTTTGGAAAGAGGAGCGATGCGCGTCTATGAGGTGGATCGCCCATTCCTACATGAATATGGGCAACTATGACAGCGCATATGTTTGGTTCCAGGCAGCAGTATCTGAACTGCCAGACATGCGCGACGCGTATGTCGAATGCGCGCAAATGGCCTATTCGCTTGCTGATTGGCAAAAATGCGCCGACTATGCCGAAAATGCTCTTAAGATAGATAAAAAAGCATTCAACTTCGTAAATCAGGGCTATGCATGGGATCATACGCCTCACGATCTTGCAGCCATCGCCAACTTCAATTTGGGCAAGCTGGATAAGTCCCTTGAACATGCGCAAAAGGCCCTTGAAATATCTCCTGGAATTGAAAGGCTTGATAGAAATGCGAAGATCATAGAAAAAGCCTGCGTGAAAAAGCGCTTGGAATCCAGCAACATTGAATCAGGCAATCCGAGCGAATAAGGCTTGATCTCGCTGGACGGACGAATGTTGCGATTACGGAGCTTGATTGCTCGTTCCGCTCTGCATAGTCAAGCTCCAAAATCGCAGGGTTCATATTTTGAGAATCTCCACGTCTAAAGCCGGGGAATTCAAGCTCGGACGAAGACCCAAGGGGATTGGCTTGAGTCTCAAGCCGGGGGCGCAGCCTCCGGCCCGCCCCAATTCGACGCGCATGTCGGCCTGGGCCGGCTTATCTTTATTTAAAGGAAGCCGCAGGCTTCAGCCTGCATGATCGCTTATCGCCGCGCGCTTGGCGGCGCATGCGATTCCACCTGGCAGACAGCCGCCGGAGCCGCATCCAACTCCAAAAGTTCGGGATGCTTCAGCGACTTCTGCTCGCCTCCGGCTTATGCCGGACGCGGACATCGCATATTTTTTTAAGCTCTGAGCTGCTAGGCGCGCAAAAATCCGGAGCATCCGCGCTACGAAAAACCGGCGCCAAAGGGCGCGCTTAAAGCCAAAGCAGCGCTTTGCACCGCTACGGCTAAACCGGGATCTTTACGGCGCATTCGGTGATAAATATATATCTCGTCTGGCATTCCATTTTCATCCGCCAAACATAAGCGGCGCTTCCAAAAATCTCATCCATTTATCCCTTGTTTTCTGCCGTGGCGTTTGATATAATTCAAGAAATATTGCGATCATTTGCTCTAGCTCCTGCCATTCCCGCTTCCAACCCGCAGGGCTGTCTTAAGCTATGCTGATTTGCGTTTAAAAATCCTATTTTAGCTTGATTATACTGGCATCTATAGATAATCAAACTCTAAATAGGTGCATTTGACTGCAAATCGGTATAACGCAATATGGTTTTACTTATTGGATTTAAAGTACCGATTTCGAAGTCGGATAAAAGCGGATATTCCGGCGACCCCAAGATCTGTACGAGTTGGCTGGAAATCAGTATATGTCAGATTTACTGAGGATCATCATAACGTTGACTTTCTATGGCTTCGCAGCCGTATATATCGATTTGCGGCCAAAATCCTGTCTTGGAGCTTGTTGCGGCCGCGTTAAATTAGGAGCCAGCGCATATCAGCATACTATTTCAGCTGCTTTGCAGCTGGCGGGAATCGGATGCAATATTCCATTGATCCCTTTGTCGAAGCTTTCTCCTTGTTGCAAGGCGGAAGGATTTATGTTATGAATGGCCAAGGTGAATTCTTCAGGTGAATCCATATCAAAATTGAAAATGCAGCCTCTCTCCGTTTTCCTGCCTGAAATTTTTCCGGTTTTCCTGCCGTTTTCACCGTACAGCCATATTTCGCAATCTTCCAATTCGTAGACGTGAATATCATGACCCATTATTATTATGCTGTTTGGGGCAGCCAGCAGCCCAAGCTCGAAATAATTGAATGTTTCGATGTAAAACCTTCCGCCTTCATATACTTTATTTGTAAGAATGCTTGTGAATCTTCCTTTAGGGAGATAGAACTCACAATGCCCGTCCTCGTGAAACACAGGCGCAACCATAATGCTTTCACCCAGCATGTACTGCAGATCTATGCTCTCGCACACCCTGTCATCCGGATAGGACATTACAAGCGGCCTCATCGCAGGTATGCCCTCTTCGCAAGACAAAGCGGCCTGGGCGTATAGGTATGGCATTAGAGACGCCTTCAGATTAGTGAAAAATCTAAGAACTTCAACGGCCTCTTCATCAAAGAGCCACGGAACCCGGTATGAAGAGCTTCCGTGCAACCTTGAATGAGTAGACAAAAGACCGAATGCAACCCATCTTTTATATAGATCTGGAGTGGCGGTGGATTCAAATCCGCCTATATCGTGGCTCCAAAAGGCAAACCCGCTGAGCGCCAGCGACAGTCCGCCGCGCAAGGTTTCAGCCATTGACTGGTAAGACGCCAGGCAGTCGCCTCCCCAGTGAACAGGGAATTTCTGGCTTCCCGCCGTGGCGCTTCTGGCAAAAAGAGCCGCCTCGCCTTTGCCTCGATTTCTCTCCAGGAGTTCGAAGACAGTTTTATTATACAGATACGTGTAATAATTGTGCATCTTTTGAGGAGAGGCATGGTTGAAATATACTGCGTCTTCGGGGATCCTCTCGCCGAAGTCGGTCTTGAAGCAGTCCACGCCCATGTCAAGAAGCGTTTCAAGCTTAGCTTGGTACCACTTTGCGGCATCTGGATTCGTAAAGTCCACAATCGCCATGCCCGCCTGCCACTTGTCCCACTGCCATACAGCTCCGTCCGCACGCTTCAAGAAGAATCCCTCCTTCATTCCTTCATCGAAAAGCGGAGACTTCTGGCCGATATAGGGATTTATCCAAACGCAAACTCGAAGCTGCCTCGACTTCATTCTGGAGAGCATAGCCTTTGCGTCTGGAAATTGGGAAGGATCCCACTCGAAGCTGCACCATTCATATTCTTTCATCCAGAAGCAGTCAAAGTGGAAGACAGATAGATTGATGCCTCTTTGGGCCATCCCGTCTATAAAGGATAGCGCTGTCTCCTCGTCATAGTCGGTGGTGAAGGATGTAGACAGCCATAGGCCAAACGTCCATCTCGGAGGGAGCGCAGGCTTTCCGGATAGGCCGGCATAGACCGAGAGAACCCTTCTCATGCTCCCTCCGCCTATGACTATATACTTAAGGGCTTCTCCCGGAACTGAAAATTGATTCTTGGATGCCGCTTCAGAGGCTATTTCAAAGGAGACCTTTCCCGGATCGTCGACGAATATCCCGTATCCCCTGCTGGACAGGCACAGGGGGACGCTCTTGTAGGACAGCTCGGAGGATGTTCCTCCGTCCTCGTTCCATATATCCACGCTTTGCCCGTTCTTGACAAACGGCGTAAACCGCTCGCCGAACCCATAGAATTTCTCCCCTATGGATATATCGAACTGCTCGCGCATGAATGGCCTGCCGTTTGAAAGTATATACGCCAGCTGCTTGGATCCTGAACGCGCCAGAAGCATGTCGTCGCGGTAAAAGCTCATTGAAAATGGATTTCTTGTTAAAACAGCCTTTATTCTTCCGTTTTTAAGAATGACTTTGAATTCATCCTCTTCGATTTTAAAGGCTAGGCATGAGATGTTCAGCTCAAAGGAAACCCCCGGATTTAAGCCTCCCTTGAAGTGATAGGCTAAAACCCCTATCGCGTCTTCAGCCGGAGCTTCAAACTCAACTGTAATGAGAGGTCCGTCCAACGTCTGCCCTCTCATTGACGCTGCCTTAGGCGAAAGAAAAGCCGTAGGCGTTTCGCCTCTAATTTCAAACGCAACCATTTGCGACGCGCCGTAGACTTGCACGCCTTCACGGCTCATCCAGTAACCTTTGGAAAATTTCATGGCAATCGCTCCTATGCAGAGTTTTACAGCATGCTTTCAGGTGTTTGTTTTCATTATATAACTATACCGCACGGCAATCAAACGCATCTCCATTTGCGACGCGTTTGACGCGCTGATTTTCATATGAAGCCGCCTAAGCGCATTTGGCTGCCGGGGTATATTCCTACGCGCTTTTCAATGAAAATCAGTATATATGAAAGATCCGATTTTAAGCTTGATTAGCCTTCTTAAAATAGTTGAAATTCTGAATTCAAATCAAGATAAACATTGATTTTGCGACGTTTTTAGTTTTCCAGGCTTACAGTCCGATTTGCAGTCAATTGTACCTATATAGTGCAAATCAGTATTTGAAGCACAATGAACAACGGCTTAAATCAAGACTTTGGAGGATCAACTGTGAGAACTTTTAACTCTCCAATTCTTAAATGCGTATAATCAATTTCCTGATTGAGTGCAGTTGCCTTTTAGTCAGATTGCTGTCCTGCCTTCTGCGATAAGCGCCATTATATCCAATAATTAAGGGTATTTTGAAAAATGTCTTTGCAATTTTAAGTTTTCTGAGAAAAGGGGTGATCCGCATGCCGATAATCGGAATAGATTTAGGGACAACCAACAGCTTAGCCTCTTGCTTCATTGACAACGAATGCGTCGTTATTCCAAATGCGCTGGGGGATCGGCTGACCCCGTCTGTAGTAAGCGTTCTGGAAAATGGAGAAATAGCAGTCGGAAAAATAGCCAAGGAGAGGCTTATAACAAATCCGCAGGCGACAGCGGAAGTTTTCAAGCGATATATGGGGTCTAAAAAGGCGTATCAGCTGGAATCTCACAGCTTTCTCCCGCAGGAGCTTTCTTCCTTTGTCCTGAAGTCCCTAAAGGCTGATGCCGAAGCATACTTGAAGACTAGCGTTGAAGAAGCCGTTATAAGCGTTCCCGCTTATTTCAACGACCACCAGCGCAAGGCGACGATAGAGGCCGGAAAGCTGGCCGGCCTTAAAGTTGAGAGGCTTATAAGCGAACCTACCGCAGCCGCAGTGGCTTACGGCATAACAAAGGAAACTGACGATGTGAAGTTTCTCATATTTGACTTGGGGGGAGGAACATTCGACGTCTCCATTGTTGAATGGTTCTCAGGAATTCTTGAAATAAGAGCTGTCGCAGGAGATAATTTCCTCGGCGGCGAAGACTTCAACGACGTGCTGAGAAAGCATTTCATGAAAGAATGCTATATCGACGGCTCTGAACTTTCACTTCAAGAAGAGTCTGCTATGAAGAAGATGATAGAAAGCGCAAAGCTCCAGCTGAGTTCAAATCCGGCGGCAACGCTCAAAGGCTTCTATGGCGGAGAGCATAGGGAGCTGATTGTCAGCTCGGATGAATTCCAGCGTCTGTCCGAGGATTTGTTTTGCAGGCTCAGGCGTCCGCTTCAGCGCGCCCTTAAAGATTCAAAGCTTAAAACTACGCAACTTGAGCGCTATATTCTTGTCGGCGGAGCTACAAAGATGCCTATGATAAGATCATACTTGGCAAAGATAAGCGGCAAATTCCCTGTAAATTCCATAAATCCTGAAGAAGTCGTAGCAATAGGCGCAGGCTTCTGCGCAGCTATGAAAGAAAGAAACGAAGCTCTTAAAGAAAACATCCTGACTGACGTCTGCCCTTATACGCTAGGCACTGAAGTGTCCAAGGCGGACGAATACGGAGGTTACTCAAACGGGCATTTCATGCCCATAATAGAGCGCAACACAATAATTCCCTGCAGCCGATCGGATAAGTTCGTTACCATGTACGACAATCAGTCAAAGTTGAATGTAGGGATCTATCAAGGCGAGCACAGACTGGCTTCAGAAAATATATACCTAGGCGAGCTGACCATAGAAGTTCCACCCGCGCCAAAGGGGCAGTCCTGGATAGATGTCAGATACACCTACGATATTAACGGCATACTCGAGGTTGAAGTGAAGTCGTCTATTGAAATGGTGCGCAAAGTAATAGTGAACTCTGATTTGGATATGACCAAGGAAGAAATAGAAGAAAGGCTTAAAAAGCTTAAGGATTTGAAAATACACCCAAGAGATCAGCAGAAGAACAGATACCTTCTCGAATGGGGGGACAGGCTGTTTCAGGAATCCCTGGGCGATATCCGCAAGCGCATATCCGACCTTCTGCAACGTTTCACAGCCGTTCTTGAACGCCAGAACCCTGATGAGATAAGAGAAGCCGCCGCCAGCCTGGAATCCTTCTTCAAGGGAATTGACGCCAAGCTGTTCTGAGCTTTAAATCCGCGTAAAACCCGAAGGCAGCTGGCCGATAGGCGCAAATGAGCGAATTATTTGGCGGGCATGGGAGAGTGTTGAAATGAATCCTTGGAGTACGCTCGGCATAGAGCCGACAAGCGATCAGTCCTCTATAAGGCGCGCCTACGCCTCACTTCTTAAAAAGTACCATCCGGAAGACCATCCTCAAAGGTTCGCTGAAATTCGCCTCGCCTATGAATCGGCCATAAAGCTTGCGGATTCTGAAGTTGATTCTAATATTGAATCAAGTGAAAGCCCAGCAGAATTTGAGAGCTTTTTTGGCCCGAGCTTCAATCACTTTTACACTTACATCAAAGATGATGAAGATAAAGATGATTGTGAATGCTCAGACGTCAACAGCTCCAGAGTCTTTAAGGCCAGCTTCAAGCTTTATTATTCTGATCCAATAATTAAAGATCTCCAAGCTTTGATGGATGACTACCCTCGGAGGATCCAGAGGCATGAATGGGTTGATCTCATATCGAACTGCGCTATCGATCAGTACAAGTTCCTCGAGAGCGAGATTCCCAGAATTGCAAAGAGAAAAAAAGCCTTGCCTAAAGACATTTGGCAACTTCTCTCAGATGAGTTTAATATTCTGGCTGATCCTTCGTTTGCTTTGATGCCATACATAGACCTTGACTACAACCTTCCTTTGCCTACAGAAAAAGCAAAAGAGTTCGCAGATTCAAGAAGCGAATCCTTAGATCTGCTCGTCTGCGGAAATTACGGGGACTTTCTCTATGAAGCTCAATATGCAGCCTCCATTCTACCCAACGATTTCCTCATAAACCAATTGGTTGGACTGGCATTTATCTTAAACGAGAGAGAAAGTGAGGCTTTGAAGCATTTAAGCGCTGCTCTTGAAATTGAGCCTAAAGACGAAAAAACCAGGATTTTGCGCGCTCATGCCTTTGAAAGCTTGGATATGAAAAAAGAGGCAGCCAGCGACTACCAAATACTGGCAACCAGCATATCCAGCCGTCCTGAAGCCTTTTCAGGCTTAGCCAGAATAAATGGCGCTTTATGGACTATCACGCATCTTGGGCGCGTAAAATGCAATTCCAAGTCTGATCTTGAAACAGCTGCTTTTTTCGTCAGGACTCTGGGATTCAGGCAATATCTAAAGCATGGGGAAAATCTAGACTATATGAATTTTGCGCTGAGTAGATTATGGGATGCACTTAAGAAATTTTTCGCGTTGCTATTAATAGTCTCTATGATAATATCAACAAGCGGCATTTTCGTTTTAGCTATAGCTGTCTTTTTAGCCGCAAATTTCATAAAAAAAAATGCCGAGAGAAAATTGTGATTAGGGGATGAATGCCATGCTAACCGGGTCGATCTCAAAACGGGACGCAGCCTTCGCGATTTCACTGGCTCAAGCATCCCCTTGGCATGTCGCGTCTATTTATGATCTCAGCATCTTAAACATATGGAGGTGCGCCGTTTTAAAGCTTGGAGGAGTTATGAATGAAAGATCTCTAAAGGGCATCCTAGGCTGCGGCTCTATAAAAACCCAAGCGCAGCTTGAAAGGATTGAAGCGTGCTTCGGCGTAAAGGATGAAGACTCTTTTTTTGAACGCCTTAATGATGCCGATGTGAACTTTCGGGTGCAACGCTACTACACGGACAAACGAAACCTTTTTTTAGCTCTGCCCAACAACTCGATTACCGCCTATATAATAAACAACGTTTACGATGTCAAGGAGCGCTTCATCCAAGAGAGAATAAGGCAGTATATGTATAGGATTGCCCCGAGAGCCCTAAAGGCATATGAGTGCTGCAACAAGGCGGAAATAATCCTGAACGGCTACAGGAGGGGGTATTTAAGCTATAAAGAACTGATTGAGCGCATAATGGCCCAGGCGAATGAAGCTCTGGAAATCAGCCCGAGCAGGGACGCTTTTTTTATAGGCGCTTACTTGGGAGCCCTTATAGACAATAAATCCCCTAGAAGATCAATGCGGGTGGATTTAGACTTCGACAAGCTTTTCTCGCAGTTCTTGCTTCTCATGTCCAGCCGCTCATCTTTCTTCATGAACATGAAATGGCCCTCAAGCCTAGGCGGCGATGCCGAGGATTGAAGGCTTCGAACTCGCTTCAATCTATGCCGGCGATTTGCAGCCCATATGCGCCTAGGCGTCAATGTTCAACTATACTGCTTTTCATATTTTGATGTGCGGTGAAGGGTAGAGTCATATGCAGCTAATAAAGTTCTATCCAGCTTAAATTTCCTTATATTTTACTATGGTATCATGCTAGGTCGCTTTCATCAATTTCAAACTCATAGGTTTGTTTCTCTATTTTGATTGGCAACTAAATGCGCCCATATTTGAGCTTGCCTATACATTAATCAGTGGATAAGCAGGCATAATTTAGGGTGTTTCATATGCATATCAGTATATTTAACATTTTTTAGTATTGATTTTTCCTTCTTAAGTTATTATAATTGTTTTTAATTAGTTAAAAATGACGCGTTCTTTCCTTATTTCAAACCATCCTGCTTTTAAATAAGCCCAGTTCACACGTATATAGAGTTCAATTAAACCATTGATGATTGCGTTGGCAAAAAAACTCTGGACTCTCAATTAAGCTGGATGGCCGCATCCTTGAACGCGCTCCGACCATGCCTTTGGTTAGAAGAAGGGAAAATCATGCAGAAAAGCGTTCGAATGGAAGATATCGCAAAACAGCTGGGAGTAAGTACTGTTACAGTTTCCAAAGCGCTTTCCGGCAAAGATGGCGTTGGAGATTCACTTAGAGCCAAAATAAAAGCCTTGGCTTCAGAAATGGGCTATGTCATCTCTCCCAGAATGCGCGATTCAAAGAATAAAGAGCCGAGCGACATAGGCGTTCTGATATCTTACCGATTCGTCAGCAGCAAAGACTCATTCTATTGGCAGATGTACGAAAAGCTAGTCTCAAGGCTTCAAGCGAACGACTACTATGCCATACTGGAGATTCTAAGCACTCAGGACGAAAATGCGGGAATTCTTCCTAGACTTTTGCGCCGCATTGGCGGCCTTATTGTAATTGGCCGGCTTGCGGATGGATACCTTCAGCATTTGAAGGAGTTCGTAACCATCCCGATTATTTTCCTGGATTCCTACGACCACACCAACTATACAAACGCTGTCATATCCAACGGGTACTACGGCATGTATACGATGACCAACCACCTGATATCAATGGGACACAGAGATATAGTCTTTGTAGGCTCCCTTGAGGCGACCAGCAGCATCAGCGATCGCTTCTTCGGTTTTTGGAGATCCATGTCTGAGCACAATATACCTGTGGATCCCAGAAACTGCATTCGAGACAGAGAGGATGACGGCTTGATCCGCATAAAGCTTCCTGACGTCCTGCCAACAGCATTCGCCTGCAACTGCGACAATACCGCTTATGTCATGATTCAAGCCTTAAAGGAGAGAAACATTAGGGTACCTGAGGATGTATCCGTAGTTGGATTTGACAACTGCATCCTCTCAGACTACTCCGAGCCTACCATCACCACATATGCTGTGGATATCGACGGCATGGCATTCGCCTGCGTGAACAGCTTGATTAGGAAGATTACAACTTCCTATGAGACAGATCACATTATAGTAATTGACGGCAAAATGATAATAAAAGGCAGCGTAGCTCCTCCACCACGTTTATGAGGAGCATTCCCGCACTAAAAGCAGGCTGATAATCCAGACGCTAGAATATTGGATTATCAGGTTGCTTCATTGCTGTATATTTAAACGTGATAGCTATTTTATTAGTTATTTGCGTCCACGTCTCTAGTAAATATCCATGCATAAGTCAGGACAACCAGTTTAAGAGCTGCTGCCCAAATCTAGATGCAATCAAATATACCTATTTTAGAGCTTGCCTGTGACTTTCAATTTCACAGTCAGGTTCTAATCAGGAAATTTAAGCAGTATATGGCAATTTGCAGTCAAATGCTATTGGGGAGCTTGAGTATCCACTGAATGGTGCGAAATGCCGAAATCGGCATTTTGCACTCGCTGTAAGATCAAGCTTTTCCAAAAAAGAAACTTTCAGCTCATTTCAGTATAATTAGGAGGAGATATGATTTATTTTACTGCTGATACCCATTTCAATCACTCGAATATTATAAATTTATGCAACAGGCCATTTAACAGCGTCAATCATATGAATCAGACTCTTATAAGAAATTGGAATTCTCTAGTTGGCGTTTCCGACGATATATACATCTTGGGAGACTTAATATTTGGAGCGAATCAAACGAAAGAAATTCTCTATAGCCTAAACGGAAGAAAGTTCATGATAAGAGGAAACCATGATAAATTTTTAGGTTCCCAAGATTTTGACCTTTCATGCTTCGAATGGGTCAAGGATTACTTTGAGCTTAATTATAAAAAGAGGAAATTTGTTTTGTTTCACTATCCTATATATGAATGGAACGGATTTTTCAAAGAATCAGTTCACTTATACGGCCATGTTCACAATTCAGAATTCGTTGGAGGAAGAGAGCGTGGAACTGAAATGCTTGGCGTCAACGCTGTAAATGTAGGGGTTGATGTCAACGATTTCTATCCGGTAAGCATAGAGAGGATATTAAGCAAATGTCAACTCAAAAGGGACAGGACAATTTAACGCCCATTACATTATGCTTTAACTGGTGTTTTGTGGCGTTCACCATGCATCTTTGCTTAATTGGAATAAGTTGCAAATGTCGAATCGCGCTGAATAATTGAATATATTACAATCGCTCTCCAAGTCAAAATAAATGATATTTTTTGCTTTATCAAATCGAATTCGACAAATATTAACTTAAAATTGATTCAATTTAATGAAATTTAATCCGTCTGCTGTTGTAGATATTTGCGCGCCTGCAAAGCTTCTTATCCGGTGTACGACTGGGATAAGCAATCTGGTAATAAGTCAAGAGGTAAATAAAAAAAATATTTAAGCGATTTAAGAGAATTGAAGAAAAAAGGGCATGACAAAAAGACCATCTCTAAGATCTACCAGATGGCAAAAAATGGAAATATTAAGTTAAATTCTCTCCCCCAACGGGAGTATACAGTTGATTTTTGTCCAGCAGTCCAAAAATCAGACGGATAAGTTTCCGTGATGCAGGCGCGAGTGCTCGTTTGTGTTTATGTGTGGAAGCTTCTGCATATTTCTTGCTGTAAAAATCTTTATAATCAGGCAAATGATTTTTGACACTATTAGCAGCTTCCAGTAAGTAATACCGTAAATAAGCATTACCTTGTTTACTAAGGTGTTTATCGCCGGCTTGAAACTTGCCAGATTCATTAGGCGGCCATGCAGCGCCGGCATACTTTGCTAAAGAATTATGCGATTTGAAAGCCTTTATCGTGCCTATTTCCGGCAAAACACCGGCGGCATATACAGGTCCGATACCCGGAATAGAGGCAGAGCACTGATATTCGTGAGTATTAAAACCCTTAATGGTCTGCAAAATCGCATTATCAACTACTTTAACCTCTTTTTCATATGCTTTTAAGCAATTGAAAGAGGATGCAAGCGCTAAAGTAATGGGTTCATACAGACATTTATCCAGCCGGTATGAGTTTCTAGCTGCTTGTTGAAGCAGTTGGGCAGTTGCTTCGGGGTTAGTAAAACGACCGTGTCCTTTTTGATGAACATAATCCGTTAGGTCAGACAAAGGCATAGAAGCAATATCCTCTGTGGACAAAAATTCTGTAAGAACAGCGGATGCTGTAGCGCCATATTTGTTTGAAAAGGGCTGGCGGCCGTCATCAATAACGGCTAATTCGCTGAATTTTAAATATATATTCGAAAGCATATAGTTTTTTTCGCGGGCAACAGCCTCGACCAAGCGGAGCCGGCGCCTGGCCAGGCGTTGAAGAGCAAGATAATGACTGCCGCGCCGCGGTTCAGATCGAATCTTCCCAACGCGGGCAAAGTCCGCTAAAGCAAAAGCGTCTGCCGAATCTAATTTACCCTCGCCGATGAACGTTTTCTTATATGCGGAAGCAGTCTTTGGGTTAAGGCGGCGGACTTTCGGCTTGAAAGGCATAAGTATTTCAGCAGTTGAGAGAAAGTTAGCTATATGTGTACTGCAGACAGACGTTGATTCCATAGCAATTACTAAACTGTTGAATTGCTTGTCTTTCATAAATGCGGCTATCTTATCCGTAACTAGTACGGTGCCTGGTTGGTTGTTATCCACGCTGCATTTGAAAGTCTTCACACAGTAAAAATCAGTTGCATAGACGGCATTAGTTTGTGAACCTACATCGATACCAACAAACAGGGTATTAAGAACATCAATGTTCTTCATGAGTTCACCTCCTTCGTGAGTAAGAGTACGTAGACCGTGCAAAGGGTATCCCAATCTTACGTACTGACCGCAACCTCGCGCAATAAGCATTCATTCCCCGCGAATACCCTGCTGGAGGCTCACGGAGAAGACGCAACATCTGTAGTCAGCGGAATGTGATACGTAAGTCAGGCGTCAAGCTTAAAAAGCAGCCGTCCTGAACGGAGCCGCAAGGAGAATAAGGCGAAACCTATGCCATAATCCATTAGGATATATTAACATTGAGATCCCTTTTTGCATAGTCCACAGCACACATTGTTAACATGGGCTTTGTGAAGAAGTGCGCTTCACAAAGCCCGCTTCCAAGTTTCTTTTTTCGTACGGTGTCAAGTGCTTTCGCGGCATAAACGCGCGGGAACTGCACCCACGCATTTATTCCACGGTCACTTGACACCAGCACGTGTTTAGTTATTCAGTTTTCAAAGTTCGGTGTTCTGCTGCACATAAATGTGCAATGGCGCGCCATGAAGGCTAAGCGTAGTTACAGTCAGGGTATTTAAGATATGGATTTTTAACTTGCGATTTTAGTAATTACTAGATGATCTGTTGTCGCGGTAATAAATGTTGTCCTTCCTTATGCCCGGGATTAAGGGGTTCATTTATACGACGGCCACACTCATTCGATATGTGCTTTCATAAAAATACGCTTGTTTTGATCCGCTGCCTGTACCTCTGCTTTGCCTTGCAAAACATATTATACGAGGAGATGACTGTATGAAAACCCACGGCGACGCGCCGAGATCGTTTTGGCATCTGCAGAGCTTATGTTAAGGTCGTTAAACTGTCCTGTGAATGAATGAATAATAATGGAATTTTGCCATTGCCTTTCCAAATTTCATCCGCTAAGCTGCAAGGCCCATCTTTTAGGTTCCAACGCAGGAGCCGGAAAGGCGTTGGACTTTTTAGCGCAATGGTGCAAGATATGAATAGAGCCATCAACTGATGCGGATCCGGCTGGCGGCATGGCATGACGCCGCGCTGAATTGCAAGACGCGCGAGGGGGAGAGATGATTGGCGGACAAAAAGCTGGACGACATCAGGCCGGACTGGAAGACCGACTGGCGCGCCGCGCTCTACGACGCCGTGAGGGTGGAGCCGAGGGACTGCAGGGACGCGCTGGACATACGCCCGGAAGCGCCGCCTGTCAGCTCTGAATAAAACGGTATTTTGGATATAATTTCATACATTCACTAATATATATTATTTAAGATATATAAAATCATTTCAACATAATTCAAAAATAGGTTTGGTTTCAGAATATATATTAGTCGGGTTGGCGAATAATCATCACGCTACTGTCGAGCCCGGCTGCAGCGGATATTTCCAAACATGGCGCGGTTGCAGGGTTTCTGCGTAAGACGGGAGCAGAATCGCGCCGCCCGCAGAGGATGCGCTCAGGAAGGCGTTCGGATGCCAGGGGCCGGAAAAGGACGCGCCGACGGCGCAAGCTTCGATCATTTACGACATATACAACCAAGTTGTGATCGACGCTGAGATAGATCCTTTGTCGACGGACGAGAGGACAATGGCTGAAAGGCACCTGGACTCTCTTTCGGGGAAAGGGTGCTCCGCAAGGGAGCTGATCATCTTCGATCGGGGCTATCCGTCCTTCGATCTCATACATAAATTGGAAACTCTGGGTTTTACTTACGTTATGCGCGCTCCGAAGAACTTCAACCAGGACGCCGCCGCGCAGAAGGAGGGCGACGGAAGGATCCTCCTCAAGCGCGCAGGATCCGACG
>JAISZB010000289.1 GCA_031269465.1 Clostridiales bacterium
TAGTAAATATCACCTGTATGATTATTTTACATATGGTTATTTTAACCAAAAAGAATTGCTTATAGTTACATACAATAATAACCATTTAATGTCGATAATAGATCCCAAACAGGTTCTAAGGTAAAACGGCAAATGTGCCGCGCCATTCCACGGGTTTGCTTCTAATTCTATGCCAAGCGTTTCTGCGACATAGTTCATAAGACCACCCCTTAATAGCTTCATATAAAGTATTCTACCCCAAACAAGGGTCAATAACGAGGTTAATTTAGATTTTAGCATAGCAAAACAGGGAGGCAAACTCAAATTAGAGTATGCCTCCCTGTTTTGCTATGCCCTAGCCCATTCGCGATTATTGCCGCGCTTGCTTTCCAATTTTTCAGCAGACCACCGATAATTGTCGTTTCAATCTGCTTTATCGAGCAGTCTTGCGAAAAGTAGCGTTTGAACCTTGCAGAACCCTTTTCCTCGCTTTGCGGCGGCTTCTATTCCTCTGCGAGTAACGAGATCGAATTGATTTAGCCAGTCTCTTTTTGCATGCGGTTTCGCTTGTGCAATAAGAAGTGACTTTTGCATACTGTTTTTTTCTGTGATAAGTGCTATCATAGACTGGCAGGCATATAACGCAAGAGTACAGAAAAATGGATAAGTGACATTTACTTTAGTCATGGAGATGCTTTGAGAATGTAGCTGCACCGATGTCAAAGCCCGCTTTGACCCCATCAGCGAATCATGCCGAGAATTTGCAGGGATTTTCGGTTGCAGATGTGGCAAACGAAAACGAATTAATGGAGGTTATTTCAATGAGGAACAATTTTTATCGCGTTTTATTAACGCTGGCGACCGTGGCGACACTGACGGTGTCCCTTTGTTTCACCGTGTCGGCAGCTGACGACATTTCAATTTCTATTGACGGAAGAGAACTTAAAACAGACGTGCCGCCCATGATCATAAACGACAGAACTATGGTTCCCCTACGAGCCATCGGCGAAGCTTTCGGCTGCCGCTTTGAATGGGACGACGGAGCAAAGCTTGTAACCATATACCTGCCTCCAGATAACACCCCGCTTTATATGGAAATCAACAATCCACGCGTAAGACAGTCTTCCAACACACAATTGATAGCGCTTGACGCTCCCCCGGTTATTGTGGATGGCAGAACCCTTGTGCCCCTGCGTTTTATAGCCGAAACCATCGGCTTGGAAGTGGAGTGGGACGCCGGAGCTAGAACCGTGAATTGCTATTCAGGCAGAGGAGACGCGATCGAACCGTCGATCAAATTCATCACGCAGGAATACAAAGGCGACAACATTGCTGAGATTCCATACATTGAGTACCCATGGGAGCGGGACGACGAGATTGACGCAATCAACCGTTCGCTGAACCAGGGAATTCAGCGAGTGTATGAGGATTTCATAGCCAACTCCGAAGACCCCTACTGGATGGAAATAAAATCCTACCCGTTTACCAGCGCTGACTATCTGCAGGTAGTAGTGACATCCATCGAATATCCAAGCTACGGTACGGACGGCGACCTGTTCAGCATTAATTACGACAAGGAAGAGGGCAGGTGGCTGACGGTTGACGACGCCTTGAAGATGGAGAGCATTACTTCCGACGCCCTAATGCATAACGTAGGGAGATTGTTTAAGCCGGAAGCCCCCACTCAGTCCATAGGCGAGGTAAAGATAGCCGGTTTTCTTCTCAGGGGCGCCCAGTCGGGATATTACGTGGAATTCCTGCTCGAAATCACGGTAGATAACAGCGCGGCGGAGCCTTGGAAATCATACTTCAGCTACACGCCTCAGCTCGATAAGCTATACAGGATGAATTCCGACTGTTTGTTTGATCCGTCCGAGCCGGATCAAATGGATCCGCCGCTATCCTATCAGAAAAACCAATGAGATACGGCGTGAATGGCTTGAGAAAATCAAGGGTTAGCATCAGCGTTTTGCCTTTATCCCAGACCTTTGCATGCTGGCGTCAATTATTTCCGTGAATGAGGCAGAACCGCGGCTTGCGGTGATTGTGAACTTTCCTTCGCATGACTTAACGCTTTTGCTAAGATGTGAGGGCGGCGGCATCCAAGAACCAGTTGCTCCCTAAAGCTCAGGAGAAGCGGGAAGCTCAGTTTTTTTACAGCATGCATGTTTATCCGTTGATAAGCGGGCTGCAGTGCGGGTAATCCTCAGAAAGGCGGGATGCAAAGCGTTGCAGCCAATAATTCGGAAACAAGAATCGATCTTAACAGAGAGCAGCAAACCGACCCTTGAGACAAGGTCGATAAAATAACCAGGCGCGGCGGATGATAATTAAGCCGACGATCCAGCAATCGATTTTCAATACGATAAAGCGGCTCCCAACAGCTTCATCTATGTGTACGGCAGGGAGTTTAGCATTGCATTCAATGCCAGCCGTGTAGATTTGAGACATTGGGTTGCTTTATAGTCTCTGATGATGAAGCGTTTATCTCTGTCTCGCTTAATCCGCTGTTTTCATTGATTGTAAACCCCACGCCTTCGCCTGCCTTTCACCTCTGCGCAATAATAGGCGTTTATCAAGCGATTTTGCATATGCTGCCAGAATCGCTGCGTGAGTTGCGTTAGAACCTGTTTGTGCCATTTCAGATCTTGGCCGGAAAAGGGCGAATCTGGAAAGGGCGCGATCGACAACGCCCCCGGCGGGCTGATGCCGGGGGAGCGCGCGGTAAATGGAAGAAAAGGCAAGCCGCCGATGATCATCGCCGGTTCAAGGAGCGCGGAAAATGCAGATGCCGCGGAAATAAAGGGGCGTGATGGCGGAAAGTTGATCTCAGGGGCGGAAATCCACATCTCGGCCGGCGCCCTCGGGCTGCCGTCCGCCGTCGGCGCCGCGCCGGCGAATGCTTCCGGCCGCAGCGGCGCGCTGCTCATAATAGGGCGGGAATCGGCGGATTTCCACGCTGATGCACGAGATGTTCCACCTGTTCAACATCCTGCGCGGCGTCCAGGACACCAGCCGAAGCGGGA
>JAISZB010000356.1 GCA_031269465.1 Clostridiales bacterium
ATATTTTCACCATTGGCGGTGAAGCGCAGCGTCATAGGGGGGTTAGTACGAAAATACATTTTATGGACATTTGTCCATGCCTCAAACACACAATTGTCTTGATATTTTCACCATTGGCGGTGAAGCGCAGCGTCATAGGGGGGTTAGTACGAAAATACATTTTATGGACATTTGTCCATGCCTCAAACACACAATTGTCTTGATATTTTCACCATTGGCAGTGAAGCGCAGCGTCATAGGGGGGTTAGTACGAAAATACATTTTATGGACATTTGTCCATGCCTCAAACACACAAATGGCTTAATATTTTCATCATTAGTGGTGAAGCGAAGCTTCATAGGGGTTTATATGAAAAGCAGTATGTCTAGTGCAAAGCAGTACAGATGGAAAAGCGAAGGATGGGTTCTAAAGCAAGCAACAGTAAATCGCAATGCCGACAGAGCTGCGCTGAAAGACAAACGGGCGCGATAAGAGAATGAAGAGCAAATTGTGAACCTGCTATTTTTTGTGCACTCTGGCCGCGACATAGACAAGCGGGAACATGGCGGGAATGATTCTGTGCCGCGACGTCTCAAACCCGTTTCGGCGCAGGAAATTCAAGTATTCATCAGGCGTCCATGCGGAACGTACGGGGACGCCGGCGATGCGCAGAACGGCGGAAAGCGCGGTTTGCTTGTTCCCGCCTTTGTGCGAGAACGTAGGAGCGATCAGAACGCCGTCTGGCTTCAGCACCCGACGGATATTCTCAAGCGCCAGCTCGGGTTTGGGCATGACGTGCAAGGCGTTGGAGATGATCACGGCGTCAAAGCTCTCCGCGCCATAGGGTAGATTCGTCGCGTCGGAGACGGCGAAGCTCACGTTCGCGGGCGCGGGCTTTTTCTTTGCCCTGGCTATCATTTCCGGTGAAAAATCGGTCGCCTCGATGCGGAGGACAAACCTTGCGACGTTCAGCGCGATAAGCCCAGTGCCCGTGGCAAGCTCAAGAACGTTCATATCAGCTCGCAAATCCTCCGACACCAGCTCGTACATCTGCGCGTAAGCCGCCGCATCCTTTTTAATAACAAGATCGTAAATGCCAGCGAAGCGATTCCATGGACGTCGGTTGTCACGCGTTTCATCCATGCGCGGACGCCCTCGCGGTGGCGCGTTTCTCGAATTGGATCCAGTTGTCATAGGACTCTCCTCTCCTATACTGATTTTCATTGAAAATTACCTTTTTTGGAGCTTGATTATACAGCGAGTGCAAAATGCCGAATCGGCATTTCGCACCATTTAATGGATAATAAGCTCCCAAAAAGGAACATTTGATGAAAATCTGTATAGCTGCGATCGGTCTCGCATATCGGAAGACCGTCGTCGCGTTTATGCCTTGCGCATTCAACTTGGCATAACGCCGTTCCAGTATTCCCTCCGGCTCCGCTTTCGTCCGAAATGACGGTGAATCAGCCGCGCTTCGTCCGAATGAGCTTCACGGTGAAAAGAGCGCAGCCTGCTAAAAAATGAAAATCTTGAAAAACATCAAGTTTGAAATGTCAAACATATTTTAACACAGGCTAGCCGACTAAACAAGACCGGAGTAAAAAAAGCGAACTCTGGTTGGATTGAGTGTTGTAAAGTTTCTCAAGATATGTTAGGCTGTTAAAACAAACAACCTGAAAGCGATTCAAGCCGATTGTCCTGTCTGACGGAGTTTCCATTGGCGGCGCTTCTCCCGACGCCTTGTGTTTCAGGACGTGATGCCGTTTAACGACACAAGTTGAAAAGATATTAAACTTGGTTGCGTTGACGCCTCTGATGAAGTGATTCTTCGGCTGCAAGAGACGCGCGCTGCGGTCAGTTTGCGCTGGAGCTGTCTGGCGGCTGTATTTTGAAGCTTGAACGTACGGCGAATGCGATTGATATCGACCTCTCGCACCTTGAAAGTGGATAGTCAAGCTCCAATATAAGCGCGTTTGAGTGCTAATCGGTGAAATATCCATCGCCAAAATCGGGTTTTTCCAATGCTCTTGAGTAAATTAGGGGTGAAGAGTATGACTGCTGAGAATTGCGGAGCGTTTCACGACGACTCTGACAATATTATTGAATACTATACTTGCGGTGATCCAGGCGGATATCCAGTGCTGTACATGCACGGCGCTACGCCCGTTCCATTTACCGGAGAGCTTGCCTCATTCGTTCGGCAAAAAGGAATATTCGCACTAACCATTTTACGCCCGGGATATGGCAAATCTACTCCGCAGAGATTTGATGACATTTTCTCTTACGCGCAAGCTTTGGAACCATTTTTAGACCAGCTTGAGTTGTCTCGGTTTGACGTGATGGGCCTCTCAGCAGGCGCGCCGCATTGCTATGCGATGTGCGCGGCCTATCCTGGCAGAGTGGGGGAGGCGCATATCTGCGCAGGCATACCGCTTGCCAACAACCGTCTGATTTATAGCAAGTACTCAAAGGCTGAACGCTTTATGTTTTCTCTATCAAAATGTCTGCCTCCCGGCTTGATTGGCAGGTACGGCGTGGCGGCTATGGAAGCTATGGAACGCAAAAAGGGATGGATTAAGCCGCCTTACGCGGAAAGCATGGATGAGGTGTTTAAAAGATATGTTCGTCCAAACTGGCTTGGCATCGGTTTGTCAACCCGGCTTCAATACAAAAACTGGGGTTTTGACGCCGAGAAAATCGCCGCAAAGGTCAACGTTTATCACAGCTGTTCCGACGAGATGGTTTCATTTGAAATCGCGCGCTGCAGCGCAAGCCTCCTTAAAAATAGCTCATTTACCGCATTGGACGGGGAAAAACACTCATCAGAAAAAACCGTATCGGAGGCGTTGACGGGTATTGCCAAGAGACTCGCAGATGGCGGCCCGAGTTATACTGATTTGCATTGAAAATTCCGATTTTGGAGCTTGATTATACAACAAGTGCGATTGATATCGGCATTTGGCACCACTCAATGGCTAATTCGCAACTTTTTTGCCTGCCAGATCTCAAAAATGGATTGCTTCCAAGTGTTCGAGTAGTATCTTAAGCCCCATTAACACCAAAATTATGCCGCCTGCAAGTTCGGCCTTTGACTTGTATTTCGCTCCAAACACATTGCCGATTTTCACTCCCGCCATAGATAATATGAGAGTGGTAAAACCGGTCAATCACCCCATAGCTAAAGCTAGGGGCTTGGCAATAAGTCCTGATTGACTAGCCTAAGCTTTCACTAGGAAGCTACGATATTCAAGAATATATAGGCGCTCTGGGGCGTTTGCTCCAGCTCCGGACACTGCGGCTTGCGGCTGAACAGTTCTGATGGGTAGGGACAGTGCTGCAAGCGTACAAAACCTTGGAATAGCATTGGCGAAGGGCAACTTACCCTAGAGATAGGGATTTATGCGCGCAAAAGCGCGGAGGAAATGTATGGTTTGCGTCCTGAACAAGAATGGAAAGCCTTTGATGCCTACAAAGCGCCGTGGGAAAGTGAGGCATTTGCTCAAGGATGGCAAAGCTAAGGTTGCAAAGCTTGAGCCTTCTGCAATTAAAGTTGTTGTATGAAAGCGCGGAATATACTCAGCCGATAAGCCTGGGAGTAGATGCGGGAAGCAAAACTATAGGCATTTCCGCGGCTGCAAAGAAAGAAGAGTTGTACGCCGCTGAAGCGGAGCTGAGGACTGATGCAGTAGATTTGCTTTCGACGAAAAGAGCTTTCAGGCGTTGAAGGCGCAATCAAAGAGCGCCCTATCGCAAGGCGCAATAGGAAAACAAGATATCGCAAGCCCCGCTTCAATAATCGCGTCCGCTCGAAACATAAGGGGTGGCTGGCTTCATCGATTGAGCATAAAATTCAGACCCGCATTAAGACTGTAGATAATAAACATAAAATATTGCCAATAATGAAAGTAGTTGTAGAGGTTGCCTCATTCGATATTCAAAAAATCAAAAATCCCGGTATGTCAGGAAAGGACTGCTGGCAAGGCGATCAGATGAGATTCTGGAATGCAAGGGAATATGTCTTGTTCCGCGACGGGCATGCATGCCATGGACGGAAGAATTGCAAGAGCCCCATACGGAGCGTCCATCGCATAGAAAGCCGCAAAATAGGCGGTGATGCTCCGAACAATCCAGCCACATTATGCGAAGATTGCCGCAGCGGCCGCCGATGCGCCGCTTTCATGAGCGCCACGCTGGCAAGTTGAAGTTGAACCTGAAAAGAGGGCAATTTTTCAGAGACGCCGCGTTTATGGGGATTATGCGCCGGGCGTTCTACAACAGGCTGAAGGAGAAGCATACGGATGCGGGTACGGCATGCGGCTATGCCGCTAAAAACACGAGAATCAGAAACGGCTTGGAAAAGGATCATGCGGCAGGCGCGAGATGTGCCGGCGGCAATCCGCTGGCTGTTCCATTGGATGCAATCTACATGCGGAAAGCTGCGGGGAGGCGCAATCGCCAGATCCATAAGGCTGCTGTCAACAAAGGCGGAAAGGGGAAGCTGAATCAATCTCCAAAGCATGCATTTGGCTTTCAGCTGTTCGGCAGAGTCCAAATGCCGGACGGACGCAAAGGCTTCATTTTCGGGAGGCGATCAAGCGGAAGTTTTGACGTTCGCTCCCTGGACGGGGAGAAGATATCCGCAGGCATAAGCTATAAGAAGATCAAGCAGCCATTGGCTGGGCGAACCTCCATCCCAGCCGAAAGGAAGGATGGCATGCGGCTTCCTCCCCGTGCCTAAAGGCAGAGGTATCCGCCGCAACAGAACCTTGATGAACGCAAGCCGCTCGCCTTTTGCATGCCATGATAACTGTATATCTTAGCATTCTAGCTTTTAAATGAAAGCTCCTATTTTGCATGATTCTATATAGTTTCAATGGATATAGTAATTTGCATATTAAAGTACCTATTTTATACAGCTGGTGCGAAATTCCGAAAAAGGCATTTAGCACCAGCGGTATTAAATAGGTACTTTTGTCTTTTAATCGGTATATTAAAGATCCGGAA
>JAISZB010000391.1 GCA_031269465.1 Clostridiales bacterium
AATCTATTAAGGAGGCTGTCGAGAATTCAGGCGAAAGAGTTGCGGCTTAGCAATATTCACTAATTTACCGCATAAAAAGCTAAGTGTGATAGTTCAATATTTTGCAATGCCAAGGGGGTACTATGCCTTTTTTCAAAATTGCCCGATTAAGTTGAAAGACCCACAATTAAGTAATCATTTGGTTTAAATTAGCTTGCTGCCGATCCATATAAAGTTGCGCCGAGGAACCGAAAACACGATGGACATCATGGAACCATCCAGGAAGGTCGAAGAGGACGCCGCTGATTTCGCTTGCCACGATATCATACATTTGCTCTGTAAGCCCATAAATTGAAAGCCGCAAAGAAGCTCCTGAATGAGAAGGACTTTCACCAGCTTGGAAAATACTAGATTTATGCTGGATTTCCATATATGCGGCGTCTTCTCCTGGATTCATCGGCATGCTTTCGATTCAAGAGGGAAGGTTTCGCGCGCAACTTGCCGACTACACAGGCGAAACTGCAGAGATAATGTCTAATGAAGAATTTTTAGAGGGCTCCATGATAAAGACTGCCGATTCTGCTCGAAACAGGGGAAGGTAGCCGTTCGAAGGGCTGATACGCATAATCCTGTCTCAAGTGCGAACATCCATTTCAGCAAAGATCCGGCGGATATTTCCAAACAGGGCGCTACCGCGGCGATCGACGGGATCAGGAATCGCGCTACCCGCCGCGGTAGCGCCCGGGGCGGCGTTCGAATGCCAGAGGCCGGGCAAGGGCGCGCCGACAGCGCAGGCATCGATCATCTGCGACATATTTGC
Organism: Clostridiales bacterium; assembly: GCA_031269465.1. GTDB lineage: Bacteria > Bacillota > Clostridia > Lachnospirales > WQUN01 > JAISWZ01. The sequence continues at coordinate 800 of JAISZB010000391.1, forward strand.
GATCGGGGCTATCCGTCCCTCGGACTTATACATAAATGGTAAAACATGGATTAATTACGTAATGCGTGCTCCTAAGAGTTTAACCAGGACGCCGTCGCGCAGAAGGAAAGGTGACGGAAGGATCCTCCTAAAACGCGCCGAATCCGAAGATATGGCCGCGAGAATTCTAAAATTCGACCTTGAATCGTGCGGGTGGGAAATTTCCGCAACGGATCTATTCGGCGTGTGCATGGGGATGAAGGCCTTTAAAAGCTACATTTCATGCGTTGGGGGTTGAAGCGAATACCGGACGGTCAAGTCGAAGCTCCAGCCGGAGGCTTTTCCTACAAGACTGAACTCCCCACAAGGCAGAATTCCTGCGCCGCCGCATACATGGACAGCCTCGCGTCCGCCGCCTACTGGGAGGCGATCGCGGAGGAGGGGCGGATCGGCGAATACAACCGAAAACTGCGAATAACCGATAAATCTCAACTTATATCGATCTTGCCAGACAATTTCATCTGCCTTCTCAGGATAGCAACTTCCAGGCTAGCTGGGGAAGCCGTGAAAATAATTCGGTAAATGTCGAAGGAGATGGTCGCATGGGATCCCGGACAGCCGGGCTACGAGCGCAAATATCCTCATCAGAGGCGAAACTGCTCGATAAACTATAAGTCGGCATTTAGATGGTCAAGAATATTCATATCTTTGTCGATCAACCATTATCTTGCTAATATTGCCCTTTTTAGTAGATGAACTGCTATATACAAAGAACTTTCGCGGCTTAAAACCGCAATGGTTCTTGGCAAAACTAAATTGCTCATTTCAACGATAAATATTTTATATCCCTATATTTAGCTCAACTATATAATGTTGTTCTCTTTTCTCAGGTGGTGGTAATTTCATATAATCATCACCATATCTTAACCTCAGATAGCAGTCAGCGTCCTTGAAAGTTGGCAAATTCAAATGTCCGAATTTTCTATTTTCAAATTCCGACATTTTTTCATGCAAATATATTTCTCCAAAGTAACCAAGCAACCCCGAAGGCATGCTTAGATATTTTGTATTACAATTCCTAACCATCGAATACACTTTGTTTTGCAATTTCAACCATTTTTCGATTTTGAGAAATGAAAGCAAGAATCCGACTAGTATCCTAAACCTAATAAAATTTCTTGCTTTAGGACTATTTGCTGTATTATTTTTAAGAAAATTTCTATTTACATAGCCACGAGAAAAGTATGTTATCGCATACATAAATGTGCACAACATACCATGTAAAAAACGAACTACCTTATTATTCGGTATGTTCTCTAAAATAAAAATGTCTATAAATATCTCGTGATTTATGCCGCCAAGTGGTATCGCTCCCTTGAATATAGTGCCTTTCTTACTTAGTTTGACTCCATTTGCTAAATAACCATTGTCACCTGGTTCTGATAGTCGATAAGCTTCACCAAGCTCATTTGTAAATAATCTCTTAAACATTTCATAATTACTTCGTGACATATTAATATCTACATCATCATCCCACGGAATAAAACCCTTATGTCTAATTGCGCCTAACAGACTTCCACCAGTTAAAGACCATTCAATTTCGTTTTTAACACATACTCTATTTAAATCGCTTAGCATATTAAGTAGACAGTTATGTAACAATTGCAATTTCTCATCGTCAGGAATATACATTCCTTCAGCTTTATAGTCAATGGTTTTCTTTAAGTTAAGTCTTTGTAAGCTATCTGATATTTTTTTCAGTGCATCCATTTTTGTAACACTCAATCCAATCTATTATTGATTTTGACAAAAATATTTAATTTATTAAACATTTTGATTGATATTTGACAGTAGTTTCTCATACATAACCAACAACTCAGCAGCTGTCTCATCAATATCCCAACCGTGAAGCCTTAACATTTCGCCGCCATCTTTGCGTTGCATTGACTTGCACTCTAAAATGCTATCACACCATGTACCTATATCCTTTTCAGCGATACCGATGAATTTGCCATTGATCGTTTCAAGCTCGGCAGACTGCCCTGCCGCGACCAGACAGGGCAGTCCTGCCGCGACCGCTTCTACCCTGACAACGGCTAACCCCTCATATAAACTCGGAAGCACAAACACATCCATCGCCTGATAAAGTCTATGTACATCATCTCGTGCGCCTAAGAACTTCACGCTATCGGAAAGCCCCAATCGTTGAACCTTTGCTTCAATAAACGGCTTCAACTCCCCATCACCGATAAGCAGCAGAATTGCATTTTCGTCACGCTTATGTACTTCAGCAAAAATATCAATGAGATAAACATGATTCTTTTGCGGCATGAACCTACCACAGTGGGCAACTACAAACCTATCGGATATACCCAGTTCACGCCGAACTTGCTCGCGAACATCAGGGTTGAAACTATATTTTTCCGTATCAATAGCGTTTCTAATCACGGTCACTTGACCACGCTCAACAGCACGACTGCCTAACAGCCACCGCCCAGCATACTCAGAACACGCAAAATAATGAGTAGCGAATAACCTTGAAAACGGTCTAAGCATATATTTCATTACGTTTCGGGCGAACTCACCCTTGCCCGCTGTACTATGGCTATGCGCTATGCGAACCGGAACGCCCGCTTGTTTCCCTGCAAACAAAGCAAAAACAGAGAGGGTATTCATATGGGAATGCGCGATTTTGTATTGGTTATCTGATATGATTTTTTTGAGTGAGCCAATATATGCTGTTAGATGCTTGTAAGATAGTATTTTGTAAACTTTGCAACCGAGTGCCATTATATCTGCAGGAATCTCGCACGGTGAATCTTCGTCAATAATAAAGTCAAATTGCACCTTGCTCTTGTCAATCATGCGATAATAATTGAAAACGACCGCTTCAACTCCGCCTTTGCAAACGCTTCCGATTATTTGAGCCACCCTGATTGGTTCGTTATCCATCGCTAAACTCCCCATTACTTACGTTTACCATCTGTTTTCTGATACTTGTCCTTCTCCCCAAACGTCTCACGATATCACTTCAAAAACTCACCGTAGATCTTCTCTTCATCGAGTTGCCGATCCTTTTCGCTTCTTCAAAACGGCATATAGACCTAAGTAATAGCTCTTACACAGACAGCACGCGAACGTCAGTTCAATCAATCAATGTTCGTTGTTACTGCATCGCTGGAACCTTCCCAATCACCTTCTACGAACGCAGACAACCGCAGGATTGAACAATCCATTCAAACCAAGTGGTTGCCTTCACGTTGAGCAGTCTTTCAACTACAGTCAATCTATCGAACCGCAGACCGGCAATATCAATCTGACTCTTCTCAGCTCTGTATAAAACGGTATTTTGGATTTATTTTAGTATATTTATTAATAGATATAATTTAAAATATATAAAATTATTTTAATAAATAATAATAAAACAATTTTGAATTCCAGAAGTCTATTCTTTCGGAACGTATTGGGCTGGCTGAAGAATAATTGACTTAAGCCGACTCAGGCCGGATCCTTTGAAATTCTTATAGAAAATCAGATATTAGCAGTACATCCTTCAAATTTATGCTATGGAGAAATCAGGCGCATATTGGATGGATGCGGCGTTTATGGGCAAGCGAAGGCATAAAAACGACATGGCTGCCTGGTCAAGTGAATCTCAAAGTCCTCAAGCCAGTGCAAGAATTCCGGAAGGCTGCGGCCCTTCAGGCGCAGTTTCGGTATTGGGGGAGTCTAAGACTAAAAAAAGCCAGGAAATCCAGGCAATTTAACAAAAAGGAAACTATATGCCTTAAAGGCAGGAAACATATTTGCTAAACTTGCTATTAATCAAATCAGAATGTTTTTTTCGAGGCTTATAGAAAACATAAAAATAATAATAACATAATTGATCCAGTGGACTCTCGCTTGAAAAGGCTGGATTTGCATATATCGGCGGGGATTTTAGCTATAGTCGGCCATATTGAGTCCATTAGGGCGATGAATCAAGTTTTGGACACTCCTATAGCAGTGTTGTCTGCGGCCGCGCTTTTGGATCCGAATTCCGCTGAAATCTACATCTCGGCTCTCAGATTTTTACAACATGACGGCGCCGCAGAAACAGAAGATTCGACGGATATGGCAGGAAAAATACGCAACCTAACCTTGTCCATGGGCGTTTTCCAATGCGGCGGGATCAACGGGGCACCGCAAATGCCCGCCGACGGGGCTAAGCTCCTCGGCAAGGCGATCCCGCTGAAGGACGTTGAGATCACTGCGGAGTCCTTTGAGGGGCTTGCCCATGAACATCCTTTCACTTTCATCACCAGCATGGCTATATCCAAGAAATTGTTCCCTATATTATGCAAAGCCCTGAATTCTCACATCTAAACGTATTCTTTTTGCTAGATTTGGTAAGGATAGGTAGAAATTTATCTTGAGCAACTCCAGTGCCAATTATTCCGTTGCAAGCTCGCTGTAGTCGACACCTTATTTGAGTGTCTTTAGTATGAGGTAATATGTCTTAAATTGACCTATATTGAATATCTGGCATTCGACGGAAAATCCACCGGAATGCGAAATTGATGCACTCAAAGCTTGAAATATCTGCCAATATGCTTGAACGGTGCCGACGCAGCCGGGGAGGCCGCTTTATGCCTGCGAAAAGCTTTGATCAAGAAGTAATAGACGCCGAGATCTTCTCCGATCTCTATGGAAGCGCGGACGACTCGGCCGAGGACGGCCGCCCGGAGCTGAAGTCCTGATCCAATGCGCCTGTAAGGCGGAGCGCAAGCGAACGCCGCGGAAATGGAGCGCCTGCTGAAGGTGCGGGTGGAGCCAGGAATGTCAAGAAAGGCTCCGGTTGCGGAAAAACGCCCGGCAAATCAAGGCTTTAGGCGAATCAAGACGCCGGCCATGGCGGGGATCTGAAGATCATACTCGGCGCGCAAATCCCAATGATTTTTGAAAAGCTTGGAGAGATTGAGGATCAGCGGAAGCATCCAACACATAATATCAAGACAGCTCCGTTGTGTATTGCTGTTATGTCTATTTATGCCTTTCCTCCAAGGGTAAATGGCCTGCGGTCGCTATGAAGGAGAAAGAGATTTTCATTGACGGCATAGGGAAGATTCCGGGCTACAAACAGTCCGCCTTCCCGGCTGGGAATTTCCCGCGGACGCCCGCCTGAGGCTGATGGGCCTGAAGGACAAGAAAAATCAAGGCGCTTGAGGAAATTGCGTTCAAATTCTTATAGGCGCCGCATGCCTCAATTCAAGCTACGCACGCATGGGAACCCTCAGCCCCGCTATAGCGCGCCGCGACGGCGGAGGGAGCTTGAGCTCGGCCTTCAGTGCAACCTAGAGTTGGAGGCAAAGTTCGCGGTTTCGACAAAACAGCCGTTTCCCCGGACTCGGCTTTCGCCGAAAGCAAGAAGCCCGGCTTGGCTCCCGACAGCTAATGGGCGGAGGCGCCCGGAGACAAGCGGGCCTGCGAGCCGGGCCACCTCCAGGCCCTGATCCTGTAGCTGGAGAGAAGCCGCCCCGGGACTGAGGCGGCTTCCGCCATGGACAGCCTGGCATGCCGATCAATCTGCGGCAGATTTCATTGAAAAGCGCGGGCGCAGCCGCATAATAAGGCTGCAGAGCGGAAAAGCCCCTCAAATGGCGAAGAAGATCCGCGAGGCCGAGGGAGGCTGCGGGGAAGGCGAAAGGCAAGCCGCCTTCCAAAGGGGGAGGGAGGGCGATCAACCGCCCGGAAGGCTTGAATGCGCCTGCAGGCCTGAAATTATGTACAAAGGACATGCAATGCCTGGCGTCTGCATGAAGAAGCCAGGCATTGCATGCGCAACCGGCATTAAAACGGCGTCCAGGATCGCCGCCCTTGGAGAGAAGCGGCGGCCGGCTGGGAGCGAGAACTTCAGAGCCGGAAGATGCAAATGCGTCCCGCGCATAGATCCGGCAAGAATCCTAAAGCCATGGAGGCGCACTGCCATCCGGTTCAAATGGCGCGCCGCATTCTACAGTCGCCCCGCCGGCGCTCCGAGTCGATCCAAGCGGTCGAGCGCGTCCCAAAAGACTGTAGAGAAATGCTGAAATTCAAGCTTTCTCGCTCTCCTATCCTCCTTCGCCGCGAAGGATCCGATTCAGTAGCCCCCCTGCTCCTGTTTTTCAGGCACACGGCTGGGAATTGAGGCGGGGACATAGCTCAGAATGCAAAGTTCAGCGCTTTAAATGTATGAATCGATATTTAAATGTTCGAATCAGCGCTATATGAATCTAGGTTTTAAATGTATGAATCTCCGACTTTAGGCCTCAGTTCCCAAGGGAAGGGTTCGCCCCGCTGGATCCAAATGGCTACATTAAACTGATATTTTCAAGATCAATCCGGAACACTCCCCAGCGCTCCCGCATCTATAAATATATCCATTTATCCCAAAGGACTCGGCACTGGAGCAACTCAGTATGATTTTAGACATGCCTTGTAAACATCCTATGATATTAAAGAAAGGAGTTAGAGAAATATCAACCATTCCATATAATACTATATTATATGGAATGCACAACTAACCTTAGGGGCTTTGCCAACACTTCAACTCATAAAACAGACTCCTACCAACAGTTCTCTCCTGCCGAATTTCAATTAAAATCACTGCAATTCTCTTTTGCATTGTTCGAAAATAACATCACCATAAAAACGACGAAATACATCGAATTTTATATATTTTAGATTAGGATTTTTTATTAACTATTGTATTGCCCACATTACATCGAACTTCTGTTTTATATCAATTCATGATTCTCTAACCTGACAAGCTCTAGCACTTATCTGATACTTTTATACATTTCAACCTTTGTTTATCCCTCTTCTATTTACAATTTAGACGTTTTATATTATTATTAGCTGTACTTCAGAATTAAGAATTGCAGTTAATCAATTGAAACAGAACAGAATTATGTCTTTAACAATATTGACAACTCATGGAATATCAACACTATGTAATCAGATCTTAAGCTAGTAAATCAAATCAATGACTAAGGAGATTATCTGCGTGAAGAATCCTCTTCTTCGATTCTCTTTCATAGTCTCTATCACAACGATACTATTGCGCATGCTAGGTTTCTTGCGTGAAATGACACTTGCCGCAACCTATGGAGCTGGGATTGTGTCAGATGCCTTTGTGATTGCTATGACTATCCCCGGTGTTGTTCTCGCTCTAATCAGCGGAGGGTTTGCGACACTCTATATTCCGCAATATTCTGCAGTTTCATCAGAAGATAAAAATCGATTCACTAGCAACATACTTACACTGCTTCTTTTCGTCGGTTTATTGTTTGCCATATTTTTTTCCTTGAATCCTCAGATTTTAGTAACTATCTTCGCTTCCAACCTTGTGGATGAATCTTTCGGACTAGCTGTAATGTTTCTTAGGATTATGGTGTGGTCTGCAATCCCTACGTTGCTTGCGGGCATATTCAGAGCATACTTGCAAATAAAGAATGCGTTTTTCATAGCCTTGATATCAGACGGATTAATCAATGTTTTCATAATTGCCGCCACTCTCGCAGGCAAGGCTACAGGATATCTGTATATCTTGAGCATAGGCTCACTCATTGGAAACATTGCATCCTTTCTTGTACTGGCTTGGTTTGGAAGTCGGAATGGCCTGCACTACAAACCTGTTCTGGATCTTAGGGATAAGCACTTAAGAAGCATGTTTGTCCTTATGATTCCCATCATTCTCTCTTCCGCTGTTGGCGAGATCAACCAAATCGTCGACAAAAACCTCGCTTCATCGCTTGCGACAGGAACAGTCTCCGCGCTGAATTACTCGGTGAAAATCAATAATGTGGTGATTTCCCTTGTTGGTTCTGCAATCGGCGTAGCTCTGTTCCCCCGTTTATCTGAACTTGCTACGGATAATGATATAAAAACTCTTAAAAGACATTTAGTAACCTGTGTGAAAGGCCTGTTTCCGATACTTTTTCCTATAACTGTAGGAGTCATCCTGCTTGCAGAACCTATCATCCGCATCCTTCTAGAGCGCGGGGCGTTTAATGCTTCAGACACTAAATTAACAGCAGAATGCCTTCAAATGTATGCGGTCGGCTTGATTGCCTTGAATTACAACGTTATTTTATCGAAGATTTTTTACGCCAGGCGTCAGTCAAAATGGCCTGCGATTTTGTCAGCTATATCTGTTGCGATAGGAATAATTCTGAACCTCATTTTAATCGGCCCTATGAAGCATAAAGGTCTTGCTCTGGCTACAAGCACTTCATCCACTCTATTTTTTGCATTGATGTTGATCGTCCTGCGAAAGCAGCTGGGAGCTCTTGGCTTCCGAACTGCCGCGAAAGAATTGGTCAAAGTTGTATTAGCTTCAGCGTTCATGGGCATTGCAGTTGTTATTTTGTCGCAACGTTTTCAATTAATAAATGTCTCTTATCAGCTGTGCCTTTTTAGGACTGCGTTAACAGTGGCTGTTGGAGCGCTCGTATATTTTGTTCTACTGGTATTAATGAAAACTGAATGGGTTTGGGATATCTTGCAACGCATACTCCCAAATGCTTTGATGCTTAAAGTAAGAAAACTTGGAAAATGAAATAACGAGAATATTTTCAGGCGAAAAAAGCCAGTCTCTGAAAGAGACTGGCTTTTTATATTTTGACTTAAAGCGATTTATCCATACGGGCTTGGCATAGCGGAGCAGACCCAATATTTCGAAACATCATGTTAGAGCAGACAGAAAATCTGAGAGAGGCATGAAAAGGCTCGTACTCAAAGGCGGCTAAAAAGAGATGAATTTCATATTATCAACTGCGAATTCGGATTCAAACGCGAACCTTATCTCATTTCGAGGCCTCTCCAATGCCGTTCTGGCTGTATTTTCGCTTGAAATATTCTGATAGCAAATCTCTGATAATAGCTAAAATTGGAACTCCGAAGAACATTCCCGGAACCCCGGCCAAAGCTCCGCCCACAAGTATCGCCAATATAACCAGCATAGGCGGAAGGCCTGTAGAGTCTCCAAGAATTTTAGGGCCTAGATATAAGCCGTCAAACTGCTGAAGCAAGAAAGCGACCAAAAGAACCCAGAGCGCTTGGGATGGATTAGTCAGAAGAACTACAAACGTTGACGCGACAGTTCCAACCAAAGGCCCGAAATAAGGTATCATATTCGTTATTCCGACGATAAGAGCGAGAAGAAGAATATATGGAGGCCTGAGAACGAGGCATATAAGAAAGAACATTATCCCTATAATAAGTGAATCGATAGCCTTTCCTATAAAAAACTTCTCAATGACTCTATTTGAACTCTCGGCCATGGTAAGAATTGCATCAGCCCTTCTTTTTTTAAAAAGCACTAAAAGCAACTTTTTACTCCCGTCCTGGTAATTCTCTTTATCGCATAGCATATAGAATGCAATGACCAATCCCAATATAAGGTTAAGAACTCCATAAGCTAAATTAACTGTACCGGACAGCACCATGTTGACTATATTTGTAAGTGTTGAAAGGCCTCCTACTACAGGCTGGAATATCCTATTTATAATTTCGGTAAGATCATAGCTCGTAAGCAGGTTGATATTTAAAGCCGTCAAGAATTGAGCCAGCGCGCTGTCGCTTCCTAAGTAAGTATAGAATTGGCGCTGATAATACTGAAGATCAGTAGGCAGCTTAGACAGCAGATTAGAGATGTTCATTATCACTTCAGGAGCCAAGTACGATATAATCCATATTACGCATCCGAGGTACAAAATATAGGTTATTGCTACAGATATAATCCTCTTCGCCTTCGGCCTCCTATGGAAAAAGCTTATTCTTATGAATAATGTTTTTTCCAAATACCTTACTGTGGTATTCATAAAGTATGCAATGAAAAACCCATAAATGAATGGTGAAAGAACGCCCTGCACAAACTGTATGACAGTGCGCAGATACTGGCTTAAGCTGACTATATTCCATACGATTTTCCCCAAAACAATCGCAAGTAGTATGACGCACAGCGTATAAACGCTTATCTCCATGTACTTTCGATTGAAATTGAACCTTTTCACTGGATTACCTCCCCGTAGAAGACAGATTTGCTGTGCTGTGCATGAACATATAGAAGCCAGAATAAGAGCACCTTGCTTAAATGCACTTAAATGCAAGATAATACTACATGCAAATGATATTTCCTATTTTAAGAGCTTGACTGTATGGCTTCTTCATAGATAATCAGGCTCGAAATCAGCATAAAATGGCTTGGTTTTGATTTATTCCCGAAATTCTCTGAAAAAGCAAATGTAAATCTAGGATTTTAGAGTATAATAGAATTGAGCATACTGAGATATAACGAATATTCTGTTCTCAGCCCCTAAAGTCTTCAGATATACTGATGTGCATTAGAAGCTCCGATCCTGGAATAGATTATGCGATGAACCAATAGATATTCCTGCCCCAAAATCGGTAAATTGGACTGAAATTCGGTATTTAAGTTTATCAAAGATACCCAACCTAAGCCATGACGAATTTCACGGAAAGATAAATAAATTGAAATGATAAGTTTGTTTTCCGTGAGATTGAGATAAACTGTAACTATAGTATATAAAATTGAACCAAATATGTCTAGATGCAGGGCATTGAGTCCCTCATGTTTTTATTGCGGGGCGTAGAACTCAAAAAAGAATTGTTTTCAAGCCTGAATAAGTATATACTAAGGAAGAGGGAGGGTAAAGGCGCGTTTATGGCAGAAAGCATAAAGAAAGTCAGCATAAGAGAAATCAAGCCCGATATGGTCTTGGCTCGCGATGTCGTCACAGCGAGCGGGACGGTGCTGCTAGCAAAGAACACAATGCTTAATAACGTAAACTATACAAAACTCCTCTCCAGCGGCATTGGCTTTATCTTCGTAAATAGCAGTTCAATCGATGAGAGGGTTGAAAACTTCACAGAAAAGGAACGTGCCAAGGCCAGTCTGGAGCAGCAGCGGATACCCATAGTCAAGCGTCCGGAGTTCAAAGAATTCCAGCAGGCTGTCGACGAGAAGACTGAAGAAGCGAAAAAGTGCATCTACGCCATAAGCGATGGCGAAAATGTTGACTTGCATCATATGTTCAAGATAACTGATGACATTATGAGCACGTTAAGATGCAAGAATGATATATTTACGTTCATAGGGTTCATAAAGGAAAATGATGAGCATACCTTTCACCACTGCGTAAATGTATCCCTGCTTTGCAATCTTTTTGGAAGGTGGCTTGGAGTGGATAGTTCTGAACTTGTGGATCTTACTACTTCAGGAATGCTTCATGATATAGGCAAAACCAAAATTCCTCCCGAAATTCTGAACAAAAAAGGAAAACTTACAGACGAAGAATTTGCAGTTATGAAAAAACATCCAGTACTGGGCTATCGCATACTCCAAGATCAAAACATTCCAGAAGCAATAAAGCTGGGAGCTTTGATGCACCACGAAAAGATAGATGGATCAGGCTACCCCATGGGCGCCAAAGGCGATCGGATTGGCAAGATAGCTAAAATACTCGCGATCTGCGATATTTACGACGCTATGACAGCCAATCGCGTATACAGGGACAAGATATGCCCGTTTGAAGTTATAAAAATGTTTGAAACAAAGGTGTACGGCGAGTTGGATACCCATTACCTCCTTATATTCCTGCAGAATATAGCATACACCTACATCGGAAGATGGGTCAGGCTAAATAGCGGCGTGGAGGCGGAAGTGGTCTTCATAAACGCCGCGCAGCTGTCCAGGCCTTTAGTGAGAACGCTGAGTGAAGAATTCATTGACCTGACAGTCAAGAAGGATCTATCAATAGACTCATTGCTTTAAAACTGCTATGACGTTCTTTTAGAACTTGCAGCCGCTCTTAAAAGCGAAAGCTCATGTTTGAAAATCCAGCGCCCTTTTTCGGTTTACTTGTTTCTTTGACCAATATTTGCCTGACAAAACATTTGAAGGGAGAGACGCACGCCTCATTTCAAACTGTCGAAATTTATATATTAATATCACTTTCTTTTGTCTTATCTTCAGTTAAGTTACCAAATCGCACTGGGAAGTTCCGATCTTGAGGCCGAAATACGGGATGAGCTGCACCAAAATCGGAATTCGACTGCACATCAGCGCATTATGAAAAGCACCCCTCGAGATCATGCTGGTTCAACAATATTCCAACATCCGCCTCTAAGGAAAATAAATATAATAGGTTAGAATGCTGATTTATCAGCTTTAACCAGACGCTAAATTTCAGCCAAAACCAGATTGGATCCGATACTCTATTTAACAGAGCAAAAATATCAACCGACAGTTCTTCGCGTGCGCAGCGAATGAAAAATAGAAAATATCTCTTTAGCAATACGTTTTTATTTATGGAACTGTTAGCTCTAAGCCTAATTGTGGGTGCCATTTGGGTTATATATGAGCTGCTGTTTAAAAGCTACAATGTGAGCGTTATAATTCTTATTAATGCCATGGTTATTGTAGCGGCATATATCTTGATTCGACTTTACTTCTTGCTGCAGCTCAAAAAGAATGTAGAGATAATGTCCAAGGGCATTGAGAGCGTCTTAAAAGATTCGTCTAGCAGAGCTTCATTTCTTGAATTCAGATACGAATTGGCTCCGTTCTATGAAGAACTGGACAAGCTTAAAGCGGCTCTTAAGAAGAAAGATCTATCGCGTCAGGAAATACTTAATGTAGTTAATTCTGTGGCAGTTAACATGGATTTCGACAAAGTGTTGGAAGACCTGATGCCCAAGCTTCTGGAGGTGACTGGAAGCAACTGCTGCGCATTCTACGGGTTGAATTCTACGACCCAAAAGCTTGAAATAAAGCAGTCCATTGGATTTAGCAAGAATATATACTCTGAGTTTGATCTTACCCTTGGAGAGGGATTTATCGGGACTCTAGCGGCAAACGGAAAAACAAACATCTGCGTGGACATACCTGAAGATTCCGTATACCTTATAAGGACGTTTCTAGGGAAGCTAAAGCCAAAGAACATGCTTGTGGCTCCTATAGCATACATGGAGCAGATGACCGGGGTGATGGTGTTTGCCAGCATCCACGAGTACTCTGCGGATGAGCTGGAAATGGTGGAACTCATAAAATATTACGTTGGGGTTGCCGTAGCCAACGGCTTGACCTATGAGAAGACCAAGAGGCTTAGCAATGAGCTGAAATTTCAGAACAAGCTGATCCAAAACCTGAATGAGGAGCTGGAGAATAAAGTTGCGAACAGGTCTTTGTTCCTTAATAATATAATAGACAGCATACAGGATTATGCCATATACGCCATGGATAAAAACGGTGTGATCCAAACATGGAATAAAGGCGCTGATCTTCTTTTGGGATTTAGCGCCGGGGAAGCTATTGGCAAGCAAATGGAGCACATATACAAGACGGAAGAGAAAGAAGCGGTGCAAAAGCGTCTTCAAACTGTTCTTCAGGAAGGCAAGTACATGGAGAATGGATGGAGGTTCCGCAAGGATGGAACCAAGTTCTTTTATGAGATGAGAATGTTCTGCATGTACAATGACAGGCGCGAGGTTATCGGCATTTCAAACATAACCAAGGACATGACAGAGATTAAGAATGTAGAAAGCGCTCTCTGGTTTGAAAAGGAAGTCAGCATGCGCATCCTGGAGTCCAGCTCCCGCGCTCTTGTATTCACCGACGAGGTCGGAGTCATTCTTCTTGCCAATCATAATGCAGAGCTTCTTCTGGAGCAAGAATTCCTTTCTGGCAGGGGATTGTTTGAATTCTTCGAAGACTCAGAATCCTTGGCGCAAGCTATCTTGAAAACAGCCGATCATTCTTACTTCAATGAACTGAATTACAGGCTTAGAGACGAAGACGACGTAGTGAGGCTTCAGCTTAATGTAATGCTGGATGATGTTGGAGGTTCCAAGAAGATATTCATAACTATGACTAAAATATAAACCCGCAAGTGGAGGAATCTATTGGATTAGATTCCTCCATTTGCGGGTTTGAATGCGCGCTATTCTCTAGATGGCTTGATTTTAGCCCTTCTAGGACTATCGGTTTTCTCGCCGTCGTCAAAACTGCCGTCAGCTTTAGACGCGGAATCCTTGCGGGTTCTCCTGCTCCTCTTTGAAGTGGTTCTTATCTCCTGACCGAAGTCCAGCGTTTGGTTTATATATGTCAAATACGCTTCTTTTGTTGAAGCCATCCGTGTTTGAGAAATGAAAACCACTTCTCCGTTTCTTAGTTGAAGCCTGTTCTTATTCAGTGTTTTTATATAATCCATATTTACAATATAGCTTTTGTGGCAGTGGACGAAACGATTATCTAAAGTGGTAAAGAGCTCCTCTATAGCCATATATGTCTCCAAAGAACGATCAATGGCTTGAATCCTGACCTTGCGTCCCTTGTTTTCTACATAAAGCACTTCATCGTACAGCACGTGCGTGATGCTGTCCCTATTTCTGACAAGTATGCTTTTTTCCCTGGCATCAGTCAGCTTTTTGATGGCCTTGTCTATTGCGCGCTTGAAATGAGGCTTCTCCAAAGGCTTTTTGATGAAGGATATGTGATCTACTTCATATACGGAAGTGCAGTACTCTAAATGCCCTGAAACAAAGATGACTTGAGAGTGCGGTACTATCATATGGAGTTGCTTGACCAGTTCAATTCCGTTGGTTTTGCCGAGGTCTATGTCCATGAGCAGAAGTTCGGGCTTTTCAGCGCGAACATAGCTTACCAGTGGTTCAGGGGAGTTGAAAACCTCTATTTTCCACCCCTCATTATTCGTGCACTCTTGGAAAACATGCATTAAGAGCTGAGTTTGAACGGTATCATCGTCGCAGATAGCGCAAGTAAACATTATAACCACCCTCACGATCTGTATTTTATTGACTATGATTCAAACGTACATCCGGGCTTCGCCCGGATGTACGCTGCGATGTGCTTTATGCCGGAATTTAGGCAAAGCAAGCATAAACTTCAATGAAATTTCGCATAAAACAAGGATAGGCAAAATTCATGAGCATATCAGAATGAATAAGTTCTTTCAATCATGCAACCTGTCAGCCTTTCTACATTTTCTGTCAGCCTAGCTTGCTTTATATCATTATACTATTCCCAGATCCTTAAGTAAAGCACATGAAGCATTTCTGCGACTTCTCCGCGGGATAGCTCTTTGTCTCCGCTGAAAGAATAGCTTCCCTTAAGAATATTCTGCCTTAAGACAAGCGCTATATCCTTAGCCGCCCAATCAGGTATGGAGTTTCTGTCGGAAAAGATCGATAAGGTTTTCTCGGTTTCAGCGTCGGATACAACAATGTAGCGCATTTCTGTTTGCAAGATTCTCGCGAAGATGCTGGCAATCTGTATCTTTGGTATATTCATCTTAGGAGAGAAGAGAGTGCCTTCTGGGTTTGTGCCGACCATAATGCCCTTTTGCTTGGCAGAGCCCGCAGCGCCGAAAAACCAATCCGTTTTGAAGACGTCCAAGAAATGCCCGTCGGCAGACTCGTTGTAGTAGCCTATTGTTTTGGTCAAAAGCATAGCAATCTCAGCGCGGCTTATAGGCATATCCGGAGAGAAGTTCGCCTGGGATGTTCCGCTTACTATTCCGTTTGAGGCCAGGTAATTCACCGCCTCTTGCATAGAAGCGGACTTGTTTTTCATGTCGCTGAAGCTTTTGATGGAAGACTTAACTTTGTAAGTTCCTTCTCCTGAGATTTTGGCGTCTATAGTTTGAGTGATTGAATTTCGCTTGCTTGCAAGCACTTCAGAGCCTTCGGCTATTACTGGGACGCCATCTGTCTTTTGCGTATAAACCAAGCCCAGAGTGATAGAATCTACAGGTTTTTTGCTAAACTCAACCTCTACTGCTGTTTCTTTTCCGGACGCGGCGGCTGCCAAGAATCTGTTCAGGTTCAAATTGCTGGCTGATATAAGCTTAAGTTCGCTCTCAACTGGCTCTGCATGTATTAAGAAGCTGGTATAGCTTGCATTTGCTTCTATAAATGATTTTGGGATGCTTATCGTAAATGAAGGCGCTTGAACTTTCACGATGTCTGCATTTATCCTAAGAAGTGAAGGTTCCAGAGTAATGTCCACTACATCAGATTCGGTTTTGAACTTGAGAACTTTCTTCATTTCACGATCAAGCTCAATCTCTGCGGATGATGCAACTTTGACTACAGCCTTTATTGCAGCGTCTGCATCTGAGGACATGGTAACAGCCGTTATTTCGCTTACCACCAGATCCCCCATCTGAGAATTTCTGGAAGCCGCCATTGCGGCAGCCTCTTCCATAAAAGAAGTCAGCGTGCTTCTAGCTTCAGGAGATTCTTTGAGTTCTGAAGACATTGCGGCAACCGCAACGTTTACTGCATAAGCTGCGCTGGCGGAATCATTTATGTGCTCCAAAAGGTTTAGAGGAAGGCCCGAGTTTTCCGAATCGAAAACAGGCTCTATGCGCGGCGGCGGTTCTATGTAGCTTGAGGTGGATGGAGATGGGTTGACAGTCAAGGCTTGCTCTGTAGTGACCAAACCCTGCTCTGTCGTTATCTTATCATCTGGAGGAATAAAAAAATCAAAGCATGGGGCTGAGTAGGTTGCAGTGATCTGCAGATTAAGTGCAATCACCACCAAAAGCATGCAAGATGCCGCTTTGCCTATACGCTTAGCGATCATACGTAAAGCCTCCCTTTTATAGTGATGTTTCTTAAGTTTTGCCTGAGGGCAATAGGCAAATTTTGATGATCCCTGTCTTACAGAAATCTTGTGAATTGCTTTATATTTAATGGATAATAAGTTCGGTTTAATGTGAAACTGCTGT
This sequence comes from Clostridiales bacterium, assembly GCA_031269465.1. Classification (GTDB taxonomy): domain Bacteria; phylum Bacillota; class Clostridia; order Lachnospirales; family WQUN01; genus JAISWZ01. The sequence goes on from JAISZB010000391.1 coordinate 17,572, forward strand.
ATTATAACATTCAACTAAAATCTAAATATAGCTTCTATGAATATGAGAATAAAGCTAGGAAAAACGTTTTGTTGATATATATAGAACTTTTATATCGACAAATGCTTGCATGCTCTAAAGTATCCATAATATATTTCTGTCGTTTGATTTATAAGCATCACTTTGAGTTTAATATTCAACATTACTTTTAGTAATAGGTTGCTTATGATCTTAACTTGAATTGCATTAATTGTCAAATACTTAATTCTGGTGATTATACATATAAGCAGTAAGGTATTAAAATTGCGCTCAAGATTAAGACAAAGAAATATACTTAAATTAGTCTTAAAATAAGGGTCTATTCTGAACATAATTGAGGCTTAAATATACAGTCTTAAACAGTTTTTCAGGTAAGCGCATGGAAATCTAAGAATGTTGAGTCTCATTAAATGTAATCCTAAGCTTCTCCGCTTTATATGGATTCGTCTTAGTAGGTGGCTTAAGTAACCTGGTTTTATCTACTAGATTATATGTGACTATGTTTTTGGCTCTCTATAGGCAAAGTCAATTCAGCAGTGGCTAGCCAAATCAATTATGCAAAGATAAATAAAGAAATATTTAAATTATTATTGGGACGGTGAGAGGAAGAGTTAATATTCTTTGATTTATCTATTTGTCAAAGGGAGCTTGCATAGATGAAATATCTGCATGATCACTTACGTATTAGACAAGAGATTATGAGATGTGGATAGCTAATACTGCATAGGAGAATAGACTAATCTCCAAGTTCGTGTGTAAAAAGCAAGCTCAGTCTATCAATAGGCAATAAAGCTGAAAGCCTAGAGATGAATTTGCATAGACTCAATCCTTAATCATTCATAAGAATTTAGTTATCTTAAAGAAATATCAATAATAAAAACATTTCTTCAAGAATTAAATTAAAAAAATAGCATTAAATTAAGAGACACAATGTACTCTATACGGACTTATGTTGAATGCAATGAGTTACTAAGCTGAAATCTAGAGATAAGTTTACTGTTTGTAAATTTCTGTTGAATTTTAATAGAAAACAATAAGCATTTGCTTAAATATGCGAATACAGTCTCCAACTGCGTAAGATATTTAAACTCATTGCATTGCAAAAAGAATGTCTGACTATGCTTTCTAAATATTATATTACAAAATCTCGTTTTATGCAATGCCAATTTAGAATATTAAGATGGAAATGTACTGTAATTTTCCGATTAACTGGTAAGCCAATAATCAAATAGTTGACATGCTCACTCGAAATAATGCCGCTCAGCCTACTATGAAAATGCGCAGCCTTAGGGTATAATAGAATAGGTGGTGATGCGATATATGAAAGATCTTTCGAGTTGCAAGCGGGTAGCCATCATGGGCGGAACATTTGATCCGATACACCACGGCCACCTGGCTGCGGCTGAAGCTGTGCGGCACAGATTTGGCATTGATCGAGTAGTCCTTATGCCCGCAGGACGCCCTCCGCATAAAGACAGCGATGCTGTTACGCAGAGTGAAGACCGTTATCTTATGACTGCTTTGGCTGCGGCGGGCAACCCCTTGTTTGACGTCTCAAGAATGGAATTGGATAGACCCGGCGCATCCTACACGGTGGACACAGTAAAAGAAGTCATGGCCATGTGTCAAAGGAAAGCTAAAATATATCTCATCTCCGGCGCGGATACAGTCGAGCATATAAAAAGCTGGAAAAATCCGCAGGAGCTTCTTTCCTTGTGCTCCGTAGCAGTAGTATCGAGGCCAGGATATAGCTTTAAAAGCCTTCATTCCAATATCAAGCATCTTAAAGACGAGTACGGAGCAAAAATATATCTCATAGAAATGCCTGCTCTTGGCATCTCTTCAACAGAGATAAGAGACCGGGTTCTTAAGAGGCTTCCAATTAAGTACCTGGTTCCTGAATCTGTGGAGCAGTATATAGCAAAGCAGGGCTTGTACAGAATAAATGATTCTATTCTGGACGAAGCCGAACTAATGGTGCAAAGCTCTCTCTCAGAGAAGAGATGGAGGCATACGCTAGGAGTTATCCAAGAGAGCCTGTCCTTGGCTAGGGCTTATGGGGCGGATCAGTACAAAGCATATGTCGCCGCTCTATTCCACGATTGCTCCAAGGAGATGGCCAATGATGACAAGTTGAAGTTTTGCGCAGAGGCAAACATTAAAGTTGACGATATAATGAAAAAGCAGCCTGATCTCCTCCACAGCTTCATTAGCGCTGAAATAGCCCGAAGAGACTACAGCGTAAAAGATAAGGAGATACTTAATGCTATAAGATACCATACAACAGGAAGAAAAGAAATGACGCTTCTTGATAAGATACTGCTTTTAGCTGACTGCATAGAGCCTTACAGAGAAGACTACGGGCATCTGGAGGAAATGAAAGCTGAGGCTTATTCAAATCTGAACAAAGCGGTTGTAATTTGCCTGGAATCCAAGCTGGAGTATACCAAGAAAAAGAATAAGCCGGTTCATCCTCTCAGCTTGGAAGCAATGGATGGACTTAGGGGACTTTAGAAGAGCATTAAGCATTTGAGACTGAAGAGCATGAAATATGCTTCTCACGGCAAGTTCATTTAGAATTGCCAATGCATTTTTAGTTCTTAATGCTTATTTAAACCGAAAGGGGCAAGAGGATGGAATATTATACCACTGAAGAAATGCTACGAATTCAAGCGGCATGGAAGGCATTGGATGACAAATTTGGAACAGACATAACTGTGCTTGACATTCACGATATCTCTACTGTAGCAGACTGCTTCATTATAGCCGGAGGCGGCAACGCCAGCCATATAAAGGCCATGGCGGATGAAGTGGAGCTTCGCCTGGGAAATCTCGGTTTGATGCTTCATCATGCAGAAGGGCTTCGAACTATGAATTGGGTTCTTTTGGATTTTGGCAGCATCATCGTCCACATCTTCGATAAAGAGAGCCGCAACTTCTATAAATTGGAGAGGGTATGGGGAGACGCCAAGATCATCCCCCAGAGCATGCTGGAGATGGCCTAGGCTCGAAAAAGGGAGATTTGCCCATGCGCTTTTCTTTCAGCTGAGTTCTTTTCGATACCGGTTAGTTTTATAGATGCTTGATAAAATAAAATGATTTCTTATGAAAGAGCTAAGAATCTAGTAGATAAAGCATATATCAGTAGAGAAAAATCAGCAAACCTTATTTGGATTTGAAGATAGACATATTTAGTGAATTTAAGTGTAGAAAGAAACAAAGGTCTAGCAAAGACCGTTTTGGAAAGTACAAGTTGTTGCCTCTATCTTTTTGTCATATGGAAAGTGCCAGGTTTACCGTGGTAATCCCGGCACGAGTCCTTGTGACTCTGATTCACGAGATGCAGTTACAGCGCCCCGGCCAGATTCCTGCTGCCTCTTGCTCCTATTTCGTTGATAGCGAGCATGGGTTTCAAGATACTTCACGAGGGCGTCTCACTTCCCGAGATAACACCTTGAGACGGGATTATGACGGCATATAAGAAGAGATCTATAGTGATGACCAGATATGATGAGACCGATGCTTGCTTCATTGACCTCTCACCGGTTCGTCTCGGTCGGAGAAGTGGTGGTTCGCGGACTTAATGAAGGCAGGTGGGACTGGATGATTGCGGGCTATCACTTAGAGTAATGCATAGCATTGTAATTTGATATAATGAAACCTATTGAGACTGAGAGTTTCTCTTTTTTAGATTCAAGTAGGCTTGCAAAGAAGATAGCACTATTGACGTAAATAGTCCAAGCTTTATCATCTATAAGGTTCTCAAATCCTTCCTTGTCCTCACGTATTGCCTTGCTGGCGTACATGTCTATGAAACCCCAGGAATTTACGATGTTGGGCGTCTCGGGCACTATCTTGCGCCATAGCTATTCGATAAAGCAAGGGTTCGGACGGCGATCTCCTTCTACTTGTCAACTAACAATTGGCATGTTGGGAACGCGCCTTCCAATGCCAGGCAGATCAGCTTGACGCCGCTCTTCCCAGCGAACTTCTCAGTTAATTGAAAGGCTCAAAGGCGCCGTCATGCAAATCTTGTCTACCGATACGGTCTTTTGTCGATGCGCAACCGGGAGCGCTGTGTCGCACTCGCCCGCAAAACGTCCTCGTCTTACCCCAAATCCTGCGCACATTCGCCAAAGGTATAATGCGTAGAGTTCATGAAAATGGCTATGCGCGATCCCTGCAGGGCTTTTGGTTTCCTTCTCTGGCGGAAGATGGCATTGGAGTCTTTTTTAGCTGTGCATATATTCATATGCTCGGCTAACCGCTAGATGAAGGATTTGGTGAGACAGCTCTCCAGATGCCCGACTTCTCTTAGCTAGGAAGACTTTTCATTCTTTGCATGCCCACCTCGTTGCGTGCGGTATAACGCCCTTGTCTTGCATGATTTCCTCCCTTGGATTGACCATGATAAGGATAGCGCAGAATCAGTCGCTGGACATCGTTTCTTTTGCTTTGCATTTTGCCAGCAAGAAAATCCAAAAGCTAAGGAGTATAAAGCCCTTGAAAGAAAAAAGCATAAAAACAATAGCAATAGCTGGAACCGGATATGTCGGATTGTCAATAGCTGTTCTACTGGCTCAGCACCATAAAGTCTTTGCCGTGGATATAGTTCCTGAGAAGGTAGCGCTGATAAATCAGCGCCAATCACCAATCGCCGATGCGGGGATAGAGGACTACCTCGCCAATAAGGGCTTGGATTTAACTGCCACCCTGGATTCCAGGATGGCGTATGGCTCAGCTGACATAGTTGTGATCTGCGCGCCCACCAATTACGACAGCCAAAGAAATTTCTTCGATACATCCGCAGTCGAGTCTGTAATCAGCTTGGTCATGTCATGCAATCCAAACGCCCTCATGGTCATTAAATCCACAATCCCCGTCGGCTTTACCAAGTCAATTAGAGAGCGCTTTCACACAAGAAACATTCTCTTCAGCCCGGAATTCCTCCGTGAAGGCCATGCCCTGCATGATAATCTGCACCCTTCTCGCATTATAGTCGGCGCAGATTTGGAGGATGCCGAGCTTCTGGAAGCCGCCCGCTCGTTCGCCGCCCTTCTCCAGGAAGGCGCCATCAAGAAGAGCGTCCCAACGCTGTTCATGGGCTTTACAGAAGCTGAAGCGGTCAAGCTATTCGCAAATACCTACCTTGCCTTGCGCGTATCTTTCTTCAACGAACTTGACACCTATGCGGAGATGAAGGAGCTTGATGCAAGGCAGATCATCGACGGCGTTTGCCTGGATCCGCGCGTAGGTGGACATTACAACAACCCCTCTTTCGGATACGGCGGATATTGCCTGCCAAAGGATACAAAGCAGCTGCTGGCCAACTATGCGGAAGTGCCGGAGAATCTAATCGAAGCCATTGTGCAAGCCAACCGAACCCGGAAGGACTTCATCGCTGATCGGGTATTGCAAATGGCAAACTACTACGCTTACGGCGAATCCAATACATATGAAAACAGCATGGAGAAATCCGTTATTATCGGCATTTACAGGCTAACCATGAAAACCAACTCCGATAACTTCAGGCAGAGCTCCATTCAAGGCGTCATGAAGAGGATCAAGGCGAAAGGCGCAAATGTTGTCATATTTGAGCCAACTCTTGAAGATTCTTCAACTTTCTTTGGCAGTTTAGTAGTAAACGATCTGAAGAAATTTAAAGAGATGTCTGATGCTATCATCGCCAACAGGTATGATTGCATTTTAGACGACGTCAAACAGAAAGTTTACACAAGAGATATATTTCAGCGAGATTAGCTCTTATTTATATATATGAAGCATTCTTACTCATAGAGCAATTGATTTTAATAACATTGACACAAGCATAAGGAACTTTGCCAGTACTTTATTTTAAGATTAATGCCATGTCTGCGTAAAAGCAACATGGCATTTTTATTTGTCATTATTGGATTAAGGTGATAGCAGGAATAAGGGTTGAAAGAGTTAAATCAACCTTTGTAAACATCGAAATCTCACCATTCGAGGTCAATAAAAATACAGTATCAACCCAGCTTAAGACCATTACCTGGATATATGATGATGGCCTGAAAATTAATCGAACATTAATTTGAAAATGGGACATATGAATACGTCAATACATATGTATGTATACAAATAGAATAGAATGTTTATTCACAGCAGTTAAAATGTCATCTAGCTTTTCATGTCTAAAAATGCATTTACTTTTCCAGAAAATCCTTTTCTAAATCTAGTTCAATCTCTCAAAATCAGATCCGAGAAGAATTCAGTCAAGGAGTTTGATTCCATATAATATAGTATTATATGGAATG
>JAISZB010000025.1 GCA_031269465.1 Clostridiales bacterium
GCGGCGAAATCAGCGCCTGCATTTCCGCCGTCCGCGAGGGCCGTCTCGACGGAATCCTTCAAATCCGCCGATTCCCGCCCTATTATGAGCAGCGCGCCGCTGCGGCCTGAAGCATTCGCAGGCGCGGCGCCGACGGCGGACGGCAGCCCGAGGGCGCCGGCCGCGATGTGGATTTCCGCCCCTGAGATCAACTTTACGCCATCACGCCCCTTTATTTCCGCGGCATCTGCATTTTCCGCGCTCCTTGAACCGGCGATGATCATCGGCGGCTTGCCTTTTCTTCCATTTACCGCGCGCTCCCCGGCATCAGCCCGCCTGGGGCGTTGTCGATCGCGCCCTTTCCAGATTCGCCCTTTTCCGGCCAAGATCTGAATGGCGGCAGGCTGCGTTCCAATTCGGGAGGCTGTCTGGAAGATACCTCCATGTCGCGCAAAATACTTCATAAAGTTCGAGATCTAGCGGTTTCGTATATTTTCGAAATAAAGATATAATTAACTGTAATATTATTCATTAATTTACATGTTTTGAAAGTGAATGATCAAGCTCCAGAATCGGTATGTTTGACTGCAAATAGGCATAAAGCAATGCGCCAATCCCGCCTGCTATGCAACAAGGAGGATAACCAGCCATGTCATTTGATGTATTTTTAAACTTTAACGGCGACTGCCGCGCTGCACTGGATTTCTACTCAGAGATATTTAGGATCAGCGAACCCGCCGGGCTGATGACATACGGGCAAAATCCCGGTGGTTCAGCCGACGCGGATAAAGACCGCATTCTTTATGCCAGTCTGCCGATTTTCGGGCGCAATGTAATGTTCTCTGATTGCCCCTCTGGCGAACCGTTTGCCAAGGGCAACAATATCGCCCTGACGCTAGGCTGTGAAAATGTGGAAGAGATTCACCGAATCTTTGCCGCATTGTCCGATGGCGGCGAGGTGTATATGCCGCTGGGAAAGACCTTATTCAGCGAGCTTTACGGCATGGTGAGGGATAAATTCGAGATTGCCTGGCAGCTGAGCCTAACGGCGTTTCAGTGCGCGGCGGCATTCAGCGATCTCGCCAAAGGACGCTTCTCCGTGCGCCGCTTCAAGCCTCAGCCCGTAGAGAACGAGAAGCTGGCGGTCATTCTTGAAGCTGGACGCATTGCGCCCACCGCCTGCAACTATCAGCCTCAGCGCATTAAGGTTGTCACTGGAGCTGACTTGGCAAAGCTTGACGCATGCTCCCCATGCCGCTTTGGAGCGCCAACTGTGATTATTGCTTGCTACGACAACACCGTCAGCGCAAAACGCAGCACTATTGACGGCAAGGAGTTAGGCGAAATTGACGCAAGCATTGTCACCACGCATCTGATGTTCGCGGCTCATGAACAAGGGCTTGGCTCCTGCTGGGTGGCGCATTTTGACCCAGCAAAGCTGAAAGGGCTGTTTGCTTTTCCGGAAAACATCGTACCTATCGCGCTGTTGCCCATCGGCTATCCCGCCGAAGACGCAAAACCGGCGGCAATGCATACCAAGAAGAACAATTTGGAGGATATTTTGCTATGAACACATAAATCCAAACCAAGCACACCTCGCAAGCATTCCAAAGTGCCTTCGCTTGGCAAATGCCATGACAAAGCGGCTGGAGGCGATACTTCAATGCAGAACCCGACTCGTTTAATACTTTTTTCTCTGCAGTGTATTGGGCTGCTAAGTCTCTGACAACGATGGGATACGGCTATACTTACCCAACAACGGATCTTTGGGATTGCGATTGCGGCGCTTCCGTTGTACATCATTACGGCGGGATATATGAACGAAATCGCCTAAGAGCGCAAGAAGGAGGCAGAAAAAATGAGAAATAAATCCGCCGTCGTCACAGGTGGCGCGAACGGCATTGGACGGTGCATCGCTCAGTGTTTCATGAAAGCCAGAGCCGATGTGATAATTGTTGATAAGGACGATGCGCATCCGCTTGACGGAGCTCGGTTTTATCATGGCGACATCGCCGAAAAATCCACGCTGGAGGCGTTTGTCTGCACTCTTGACCGCCCTGTGGATTATCTCATCAACAACGCTTGCCTAAGCCGCCGAGGAATCCTGTCCGGCTGCTCCTATGAGGATTTTGAATATATCCAGCGGGTGGGCGTGACCGCGCCTTATTACTTGGCTAACCTTCTGGTGCAAAAGGATCTGCTGGCGCGAGGCGCTTCCATCGTCAACATCGCCTCCACACGGACGTTTCAGTCGTAGCCTGACACCGAGAGCTATTCGGCGGCCAAAGGCGGAATCGTCGCCCTCACCCACGCGCTGGCGGTGAGCCTTGCGGGGCGGGCGCGGGTGAATTGCATCTCCCCCGGCTGGATTGACACGGGCGCAAATCCGCAGCATTCAGCGCCAGACATACGCCAGCATCCCGCCGGAAGGGTGGGCGCGCCATCCGATATTGCAAACATGGCGCTGTATCTGTGCAGCGAGGCGGCGAGCTTTATCTCAGGCGAAAATATCACGATAGACGGCGGCATGAGCAGGCTGATGGTCTATCACGACGATTGCGGCTGGATATATGCGCCGCCAGAGGAAAGCTGATGATCTACCCGAATATTCTCCCGGCCAATTTCATCGCCCGCCCCAACCGCTTTATCGCTGAGGTGAAGATCGATGGCTCGCCTGCCTTCGCCCATATGAAAAACACCGGGCGGTGCCGCGAGCTGCTTGTTCCCGGCGCGGCGATATATCTGTCAAAATCCGACAACCCGCTGCGCAAAACGCAGTATGATTTGGTAGCTGTGCAAAAAGGCGCGCGGCTGATTAATATAGATAGTCAAGCTCCTAACAAGGTATACTTCGAGCGCCTGCAAGCGGGGCGCTACGTAGAAAATATCACCCTCATCAAGCCCGAAGCCAAGTATAGGCAAAGCCGCTTTGATTTTTATATTGAGGCTGGAGAACGAAAAGTATTTATCGAAGTGAAAGGCGTGACGCTGGAGGAAAACGGCGTGGCGATGTTTCCGGATGCTCCAACAGAGCGCGGCATGAAGCACCTGCGAGAGCTTGCCGCCAGCTTGCAAGAAGGCTATGAGGCGCAAGTTGTGTTCGTGGCGCAAATGGATGATGTACGCTATTTTGCCCCCAACAACGCGACCCATGCGGCATTCGGCGAGGCGCTTAGAGAAGCTGGGGCGGCGGGCGTAAAAGTGGTTGCGCTGGATTGCAGCATTGCCCCGGACAGCCTGACAATTGGCAAAGAAATAGAGGTGCGGTTATGAACGCAGTTATCCGCTTTGAAGATTTATACAACCGCAAGATCAATCATATTCAAGTGCGCGGCGTCGGCGTCGTCACAGGGATTCTCAACGACGATTTGGCCGGTCGCAAGCACCAGCGGTTTGTGGTGGAATTGGCGGTGCACAAAACGTTGCTTATTCTCAATAACATCGACATTTGGCCGCGTGTTGATCCGCTGGAGGCGGGCGACCGGGTGGAGTTTTGCGGCGAGTACGTCTGGAACCGCCACGGCGGCATCGTACACTGGATCCACAACGACCCGAAATCCAGCCGCGATCGGGCTATGTAAAGGTTCTGGCCGAGGAGCACGAACACGAGGGCGCGCTGCAAAACCCCATCCCGCTGGGGACATATCGCCATTACAAGGGCAAGCTTTATGAGGTTGTCGGGTTTGCCATTCACAGCGAAACGCTGGAGTATATGGTGATCTACCGCCAGCTTTACGGTGAATGCAAAACCTGGGCGAGGCCTCTGTCTATGTGGGAGAATGAGATTGAGGCGGATGGACGGACGGTTAAACGGTTTGAGAAGGTGGATGACTAACAGATGGATTTACAGCAATTCGCGGCGGAGATTCTGAAGCGCACTCTTGCGGTGAATGCCGCTAAAAGCGAGGGCGCAGAACGCCTGCAGGCAGCGCCTTCCTCATTTATCTCGGAGAATGCTCAAGCCTTTATAAAGCAAGGGTTATCCATGCAGAATAGTCACGATGCCCTGCGGGTTGCGGTGGAGGACGTGTCGCCCATAACCTTCGCCCCTGATGATGACAGCAATTCTCAGAACAGAGGCGAGACAATGACCCCGCCCATTAAGGCGTCCACTTTTTTTGTCCCTTTGGATGAATCGATAATATCCGCTTTTTCCTCAGGTAAGCTGGATGGGAAAGCCCTGATGGCGCAGATTGGCGCGAGAACGGGAATCGCTGCCTTGGACGACCTGGCTGGATTAGAACTGGTACTAACCGACTTTGGGAAATCCCCGGCGTCCTCCAGCGCCATAGGCGGCGGCGAAATTGTCGCCGGATCTGGCGGAGAGGCGTTTATACCAGAATGCCTCGCTGTTTCAGAACCTGGCGGCGGGTATCACATATGCGAGCCGATGGTGTTCAAGAACGCAGAGGAGGTCAAAGCAATCGCGGCAATGCTTATGGGTATCGATGAAAAGGCGTTCCGCAAAAAAGCGGACATCAAAAAACTGATCAAGTCTGGCTGGCTGGCCGGTTGCGACAGGCGTTCCGCCAAGAAAGAGGCAGACTATATCAAAACGACGCTGCTAGCGCAGTTCGCCATGCTGCGCACACCCTATCTGCAAGCGGCGGCGCATAAGAATGGTGTAGCGATCTTCGTGGGATGCAAGGACGATGAGGCCCCAAATGACCCAAGCCCATCCGTTGAAACCGGCGAAAAATGCACTTGATATGCTGATTCGCATTGTAAAGCACCGATTTTGAGGTCGGATTATGCAATGCTTCTATGGATAATCCGACCTCAAAATCGGTGCTTTGGATGTAAGTCAGCATATCAAATTGATAACTCTTTGCCGCAAGCCTTGCTTTATCATAAGTGAGAAGTTTAGAGTTCTAGTAGGTACGCGCTCTGATATGAAAGGGCAAATAGATAGACTATTTGTTGGACGGCAAGGCGTGAAACGCCATTGCGCCGGAGGACATTAAGGATCCTATTAGGCTGGTTGGCGAATAATTAGCCTGCTCAGGTCGGATCCTTAGAAAATCTTATAAAAAATAAGAAAAAGATGTTTGCTGTACATCCTTCCAAATTATGCTATAATTATAGGAAAATCAGGCGAATATTGGACGTAGGCGGCATTTGGCAAGCAAAGGCATTAAAACGACATGTCTGTCGGACTGATTGAATCTCAAAACCCTCGAGCCGACGCGGATATGCCGGCGGGCTGCAACCCTTCAGACGCAGTTTCGGGATCCGGGGACCCTGAGGATAAAAAAGCAAGGAAATCCAGGAGAACCAACAAAAGGAAGCTTATGCCATAAAAGGCAGGAAGCAAATTTGCTGAACTTGCTGTTAATCATAATAAGGCGTTTTTTTCCGACGCTTATAGAAAGCATAAAAATTACAATTGATCCAGTGGACTCTCTTGTAAAGCCTGGATTTACATATATCGGTGGGAATTTTAGCTGTAGTTTGCCATATTGAGTCCCAGGGCGATGAATCAAGTCCTGGACGCTCCCGCAGCTGCGTCGCCGGCCACCGCGCTTTTTGATTTGGATCCGAATTCCGCTTGAATCTACAGCCCGGCTCCCAGACTTTGAACAACATGCTCGGAGCCGCTGAAACAGAAGACTCTGCGGATATGCAAGAACAATGCGCAGGCAGCCCTTGCCCACGCCCGTTTTCCAAGGCGGCAAGATCAATGGGGCGTGGCGACCGCCCGCCGGCGGGGTCAAGCTCCTCCTCGGCGAGACGATCCCGCTGAAGGGCGTGGAGACGCTGAAGAGCCCTTTGAGGGGCTCGCCCGCGACTATCCCTTCCCTTTAAAAAACGCCGCTCCAAGAAAAAAGAAGCGGTTTCCATAGAATTCAAAGCCGTCGCGCTTGAAGCCAAGCTGCTTTTGCAAGTCAAGTTGTAGTTTCCATTTGCACTGAATTCATGCAGAGCGAGGATAATCTTTCGCTTCTCCGTAATCGCCCGCTCGAATGCGGGGATGAAAGCGACGGCCGGCAAAAGCGGGAGTGTTAGCCCGAGGCTTTCGACAAGCTGGCGGGCAAGCTGCATAAATATTTTCCCGAAGAGCTTTTCGGCGCTGCGATGGACAGCCTCTATGCCTGCGAGCCTGCCATGAATAAATGCATCGAGTGCGGCTGGCTTTCACAGCCGGATTCAAAGACGGCTCCGCGCCCGCTGCCGCCCGGAAAATTGCCGAGAGCAGAGACAACCCCGAAATGCGCGGGGTTGAATTTACGGAAAAGGAAAAAAAGGCGCAGTTTATAAATGTTATTTCAAAAACGGAGCTGAATTCGGGAGTTCAAGGCAGACATATCGGCATTGAAGCTGTTTGATCCCGCTCATCCGAAAGACCATGAATATCCTTTCACACGGATCGGTTTTGCCGCGTTCCTGCAAACAGCGGCGAGAATCTTAAACGCTCTGACAAAAGTAAGAGTCAGTTATTTCCGCAGATTGCATTTCGACATGATCACTTGTACTGATTTGAGCGAAAAAGAAGACTGTGAATTTGAGTTGAGACATAAATGGCATCGCAAGGAAAACGCCCTCAAAGCATTCTCTGAAGGCGTTTTTCTATATCATCCGATTCATTTCCTCTATGATCTTGGGTAAAGAAGTGTCAGGCTGCAATTCCAAAGAGGCATTTGGCTTGTCGAGGTCAATCTCTTGGTTAACTATGCAACGGCTTGATGTGAAAATCACAATCCATTTCTTGAGGCTGCCTTGCTTGTCCAATCTCTCAAATTCCTTGTCGCTCGCGTATTTCCTCAGCTTGAGCAGCGCATCCTCCCAAGCGGCCTTGATGTTGTTGAGCGTAAGCTTTCTAACCTTCACATACTTGTACTCAATCAGAGCATAATACTTCACTGGAACTTTCCCAGGCATCAAGGCTTGATCCACATAACCCATGCCAACGTGTTTTTCGATTATGGATTTATAGCCAGAATACCCAAGAGCCAACTGGTGGGCGACCCTTGCCAGGCTGGCTTCGTCAAAATCAATGAAAGCGCGGAAATCCATAGAACTCAGGATATGGGATATGCACTGCACAAAAAGCTTTGTGTCCCCTTCATTCGCAAGCATGGCCAAAGCTCTTGACGCTTCCTCATGCTGAAGCCTGGCAGCAGGCTCCAAGGCTATTTCAGAGAAGTAGTTCATGTAAATGTCCTTGAACACGGCATTGGGAATCACCAATGCCTCTTCAGAATCTTCAGATCCGAAAGTCAAATAGCCTGTATAGAACAAAAGGGAAAGAAAATCGTTTGAATCGAACTTTTTCAGCTCATAAACCATTGTCAGATCTGCAGGTTGCGGTTCACCCACGGCAATGGCCTTGATTATGTCATACCGATGGTTTTTGGCGTCTTCCAACTCGTCAATTCCGCCTTCCTCGGTTTCTCCAAGACCGATGGAGGCTAAGGCTTTTATCTTTGAATAATCGCTGATTATGTTCTTGTCTAATAGCGTCTTTGGGGCGCGGCGCTGCTGTAGGTACTTCTTCAGAAAATATAGCGTCATGCCGCTGTTGAAAATATGCTGGGAAGATTCAGTGCAGAATTTGTACCCATCGTAGAGAATGGCCATCAGATCGGCAACATCGCCTTTTTGGGATGCGAGCCATGGCAGCGCGCCGTCTATAAGGCTCTCCACCTCGTTGCGGGTAAAGCCCGCCATGTCATTGAACATCTCATCCTGGGAGAGGTCTTCTGTTATATTGAAGCCGCTGGTCAGGCTGTCTAAAGCTATTGGAGTGACGCCCGAGAGAAGGATTTTCCGGATTATGCCATTGGATGTCGCTTTCTTTAGAACCTCATAAAACGCCCTCACAAAACCCCCAGAACCCATGATGGATTTGAAGGCATCCATATTTGCGGCAAGCAAAGCGTTGGCGTAGTTGTCATATTCGTCGATTAGCAAATATATGCGCTTATTGAACCCGCATATGAAGCTGAAAAAATCATTTGTTAATTGAGAAGGGATTGAGCTGCAATCAAGTGGATGAATGAGCTTGATACTGTTGCTTTCCACAAATTCAGCCAATGTAGCGTAAACTATAGCCGAAAATTGGGGTAGCAGGGGAGAATTCAGATTAATACCCGAGAAATCGAATTTCAGCACGGCAAAGGTATTCCTCAATGGCGTTGGATTGGAGCCAATCCATGTATCCCCAAAAATGCTGTTGAATTTGTTTTCGTACTTATAATCATAGTAATAGTTTAGCATTGAGAGAAGCATTGTCTTTCCAAATTTTCTTGGACGCAAGAAAGTGGCGAAGTCAGTCGCATCCTCCAGTTTTGCGATGAAATGGGTTTTATCTATAAACGCATAGTTTTCAGTAGCAATTGTACTGAAATCACTAAGGCCATAAGGAACTTTTCTAATCATAAGCTCTCCTATCAGCAGAAAATCAATACCTTCAACCATTGCGACAAAAATTGAAAACGCTTCAAGAGCGAGGATTCGGATTCTCAAGAGTCTTGCATCCACAAGCGCTTTAAGAACGCATTCTTTTTGGCGATCAGGACATGAAAGCGTTCGTCAAGCTACTCGACTCTAACGCCAAGCGCTTATAGATCCAATGCAACTTCCTTTTTTATGGAACCGCCGTTCAACTTCGTTTCAATCTCTGCATGGCGGGCAATCTTGGTGCCAATAGCGCGCGCTGCTGAAACGGACTTGCCATTCTAAAAGCAACATAAGGAAATGCTATTGGCGACGCCAAAGGCAACGAGACTGCAACCACTCGCATTGAGTTTCAAAACCCGAATAGCGAGTTCTCTTGGTGGGAGAAAACAGGAAGAGTTGCGACTCGAGTTTCAAAGGCTAGCATCTATAAAATATACCTCACAATGAGGTGGCCGTCAAGAGCTTTGACTGTGCGCCGAAATCCATAAGCCACCATTACGACATTTCTAAGGAAAACCCTCTGTCCCTCGCCGTTCCAAATAATCATCTGGGTGATTCTTGCAAACGAGATGCCGGAAACCCAGGATGCCGCAAGCATCCGCCACTGCGGCGATATCCAATTTCTCGCCGGTTTTAAGGCGATCAGGATGTTTAAGCGCCGCAACCGCTCTTCAGATCGAAATGCGGCAGCCAACGGGGAGAAAACCGGCGTTGTTTCTGTCAGATGAGTTGTTTGCCATCTTTCCTGCCCCGCATGAGCGCCATCGCCTGCATTGTGAATGTCTTGCCGGAGCCTCCACCCAGCAAGCGCGACGTTGCCATTCTCGTTGATTCTGGTGCTTAACAGGTCGATGACGCCGTTGTCGTCCGGCGGCTCAGGCTTCGATCTTATGGGTCAATTCGAATCCGACAATAGTTCTATAAATTCCTGTGGATTTGCCATATTTGCTTATATACCGAACAGCATAACCAAACATTTCAAGCTATGAACATATAAAAGGAAGGATTATATCCCAGATTACTTCCACTTTTTTGATATTTCTAAAAAATTTGAGAGAAATTTGATAAAATAATTACTTCTCCTTTTATGACCCTCCCCCATTCTATTGTAAGACAGCTACGACACTGTAACTTCCGTTTTCAGCATCTGCAATCTTTCCGTCGGCTTTATAACCGCATTCAATTTGATACCGCCATACCCCTTTGGGGATTGCAAAATGCTCATCGATATTGAGATGCGATCCATCTACTGCATATAGCGTCTCTCTCACTTGAGATAACGGAGAAACAGACAGAACCTTTCTCAATTTCAGAGGATATGGAGACGTGAAGCTCAGTATCGCTTTCTATTTCAAAAGACCCGCCATATGTACGCTAAAATGCGCCAAAAGACACTTTTTCTTCGAATACCTTCCTTGGAATATTCAATATAACGAAGGAAAAGGCGCAATAAACCAGCGCCAAACAAGCTAATGCTTTTACGCCTTTGAAAACGCCGGGGCGCTCAATGGCTTTCGGCGCGCGTCTCATCGTGCGGGGCTCGCCCTCAAGAAAATCATTCAGCCGGTTTATGACAGGCGCTATATGCCGCGGCACCGCTTACAGATGGTTATTTTAACCAAAAAGAATTGCTCTAAAGTACATACAATATTAACCATATAATGTCGACAATAGATCACAAACAGGTTCTAAGCTCCGCATTGATATTTCGGGTATAAAGCGCCTTCAAGCAAACCCGCGCGCAACAGCTGCGATATCCACTGCGCATCCTTTGCATCGCTTTTCTTGCCGGGGATATTGCGCATATGCCGAGCTTGACAGCAAGGAAGTTGATTTTGCCGTCAAACGCCGTTTCCAGGGCATCGCATATCGGGCGACAGTAACGCCGGCACTCTCCATGGCTGCTCCGTAGCATACATGTTCCTCAATCCAACGCTTTTGATGTTGAAGTTCATCAGGCAACGCCTTAAAAGCCTTAATCTCGATAGACAGAGGATTCTTTGCTTTGCCGCTTGCCTCCTGTTTGCTGATAGTGCAGGCAGCGACTATTTCCTTGCGTACATCCAAGCCACATCTTGCTTCCAGAATGCCTTCCATAAAGACAGCCTCCTGAAAATATAAAATAAGCGGGAGTATGGCCTAGGAAATTCGTTGAATTTTAGTACAGCCAGCGCGCAGCAGCGTGTTGGATAATAGGCGGTACTCTAAGGCCATGCGGTTAGGCTGGTTCACGAGGCTGTACCGACAAATAGTGATGAACCTATCCCGCTTTCTTATATTTTTGCCGATTCTATTGGAAATAAAACTCTCCCTTAGTCTGTTCTGGTTTCATCCTTGGTGGTGAAGCGAAGCTTCATAGGGGTTTCTATGAAAATCAGCATATTAAGTATTTATTGCAATTTTCTATCAATATATGATTGCAGGGCATTTGCAAATTCTTCCGGACGTTCTTTTTGAGGCCAGTGCTTACAGCCTTCCATTAAATATATCTCGCAATCGGGAATCCTTTTGCTCGCAATGAGAGCGCCTTTTATAGGAACCGCTTTGTCAAGCGTGCCGTGTACTAGCAGTGTAGGTGAACTGATTTCTTCAAGCCTTCCGAACAAATCTGTGGTAAAGCCTGTAGAGGCAATTTCACTTCGCTGAAAAGAGATGAAGGGCTTGTCGGCATCAGGTTCCAGCATAGCTTCATGAATTTCTGCGACCAAAGCGTCGCTCACCTTTGATTTATCACCGAACAGGCTGTATTTTAAGGAGAACCTGACGATGGATGGATACCTGTTCGTCCATGCGTATAAATTGTCGTTGAGCTTTGAGTGAACAAACCAATGGGTCAGCCTGTGCCATGGCAATTTATCGAATAATCCCCATGCGTCAACCGGCACGAGAATTTTAATAATCTCCGGGTACGTCAATGCCATATTCAAGCATATACCGCCTCCCAAGGACAGCCCTGCCAGGATGACTGGCTTGCCCCCAAGCGCTTCGATTATGCCTTTTACCATGTCTGTATAGAATGACAGCGTGTATTCACCGGTTATCCGACTGCTTGCCCCGTATCCCGGCAAATCCGGCGCAATGACTTGATACTGGCTGGATAGCAGCGGAATCACCTCTGCCCAGGAGAGCATTGCTGAATCCACACCGGCGCCATGCAACAGTACGATAACATCATTACCGCCTCCGGCACAATAGCATGCTATGCTTGCTCCATTGACACGGATATATTTTTTCTCAATTTGGCTGCTCATTCAGGCCACCTCCGCTATTGCTTCCAATAATTGTTTTAATGCATGTCGCAATGAACCTTCTCGGATCTATATTCTCATCGTCTCTGCACCAAAGCATGGCGGCTCCCGTAACGGCCGCCTGCAAGACGAGGCTCATTCCAGCTATATCTTGACATTGCATTTCCCCGCGCCGCATACTTTTTTCAAGAATCGCTTTCACTTCAGCGTCAATGATTTTATGGCGCCTTTTTGATATTTCTATAAACTCTTGCTCTGTGCTAAGTTTCAAGTAAAGCATCATAAAATTAGAGCACTCCTGAGGATTTTTTATAAAGATGAGCCATTGAGTAAGTATTTCTGTCAACGCATCAGCCAAAGGCAGGGCGTGCTCTGATAGCTTGGAGAACCCTTTTTGGGTAGCTTTGACAAGAGATTCATAGTATGCGAGAAGCATCCCCTTTTTTGATCCAAAGCGTTTAGAAAGAATAGCTGGCGATAATTTCGCTTGCACTGCAATGTTATTAAGTGTAAGCGCCTCATATCCCTGCTGTGCCAATACAACTGAAATGCTTTCGAAAATTCTATCGTCGGAATATACTTGAGGGCGCATTTCATCAACTCCCATTAGTAAGTAAACATTCAATTACTAATATTTTACGATTCTCAACCGAATGTGTCAAGGCAGGAAGACGAGTAGTTGCGTCCTCTATGCGAGCCATGCCTGTTCACCTTCGCTGTTAAGCGCTAGCCAGGATTTGCCTAGGCTGAAGCTTAAATCTCAGTATGAAGGGGGCATTTCTATGAATATTAGCGGAAAGTAAGTCCTATGAAAACGCTCCTACGTACATGAGGAGGATGCAAAGGTTTGACATTGCAGACTGGAATTTGAATTATAGCCGTTTGCAAGGCGTCCAAGAATCGTGGCTCCGACCGATAATCAGCATTCGGATTTGGAGAAGCATGCAATGCCAAGGCAGAAAAGATGCTCAGCGGTTTTATACGATCCGCAGTCAAGTGTACCGATTCTGGAGCTTGATTATCCATAGAGCCACTGTATAATAAAGCTCCAAAACCGGAACTTTCATATGCAAATCAATATACGTAAAGCTCTGCTGAACTTGGTTTCAAGGACTTCCTTGACTTTCATGGCAGGGGCGTAATCGGAGAGCTTGAGGCTATTTGTGAAAAACTGCCTCACAAAATATTTAAAAGCCCTTATCTTTCCGGTTTTTTGAGCTGATACAACCTTCATTCGCTTTCATTCCATGTTAATAAGCCCTTTATTCAACATCAGGTCCAAAACATTCATTTCTACTCTTTGCATAGGCAGCTCATTTAGTCAGTTGTCTGTTGACGAAAAAAGTAATTAATGGTACTATGAATGTTGAATAGATAAACGATAAAATTAAGGTGCCGTTTCTTTCTTTAGGAATCCGGCTCAAGACTCGTCAATAACCCACCGCTTAATATCTCAAGGTTAAAACCTTTTGATATTTGAGGCGGGGGCTTGCAGCTGCAAGTCCTGATTGGCTAGCCTAAGCTTCCGCTGGGAAGCTGCGCCGTCCAAGAATATATAGGCGCTCCGGGGCGCTTGCTCCAGCTCCGGACTCTGCGGTTTGCAGTTAAACAGCCCTGATAGGCAGGGACAGTGCTGCAAGCATGCAAAACCTTGGTATGGCATTGGCGAATGGCGACCAGCTGCAGCAATGCAGAATCAACGGGGCGCATTCCTCTCCCTCCTAATGGAATTTGAGGCGGGAGTCTCCTGCGCCAAATCTGATTAACTATACTGATTTGCAGTTAAATGCATCTGCTTTGGAGCTTGATTATCCATTGATACAGTATAATCATACTCTAAAATAGGAACTTCAATGTAAACCAGTATACATGCCTGGCCTGCAGCATGCTTTCATTGCAAGGCAAAACTCGCAGCAACATATGCCAATGAGCAATCAATATGCCAAGTTATTGACTTTATTGTCACTCTGAAGAGGCTATATTGATGCCAGCGGTTCGTTCGCAAAGCATAGTTCTTCTGAATATCCAATCAAGCCTTCAACTCATTTCTACGGGTTTGACGATTCGCGTCCGCAGGTGCGTGAGAAAGTTATTAATCATTCGCAATTCTGGCTCATTGCCACAAAATTCCGGATAACCCAATAACTCTAATGAACATTTGTTTTGCAAAATGAACATGCTGTGGTATAATAAAAGTATTATTTTTGGAGGTGGCTACATGTCAGAATTACTAAGCAGAAAGCAAGAGCAGATCTTAAGCTTTCTTAAGAGCGAGATCCGCAAGAAAGGCTATCCGCCTACAGTCAGAGAGATTTGCGACGCAGTTCAGCTCAGCAGCACATCAACCGTCCATACGCATCTCGAATCCCTTGAACGCAAGGGTTACATCAAGCGGTCCCCTGCTAAGAACCGCTCTATCGAGATACTTGAGGACAATTTCTATGGCTTTTCGGATAAAGTCGTAAGCGTTCCGATAGTAGGACAGGTTACTGCCGGGGCGCCGATACTGGCGCAGGAAAACATTGAGGGAAGCTTTCCTATACCGGTTGACTACATTCCGAACAGCGACGTCTTCATCTTAACCGTAAAGGGCGACAGCATGATTGATGTCGGCATTCATGACAAAGATTTCATCATCGTAAGCCAACAGCCCAGCGCAGACAATGGCGACATAGTAGTGGCTCTTTTGGAAGACTCTGCTACAGTAAAAACATTCTTCCAGGAAGAGGATCACATAAGGCTCCAACCCGCCAATGCGTCCTTCGAGCCGATTATTGTGGAAGACTGCAAAATACTAGGCAAAGTGGTCGGCTTGTATCGCAAATACTAGCAAGAGCTTTCACCGAAGCGCTTTATAATGCTTGACGTTTGATGCAGGATGCATTTCATCACAACTCATGGAACGCTTGCGTTTATCTTGGATGTATATATCCATAATCGCATAGGAGAGTTCAGATTTTGGAGTCTGAATATACAGGGCGAAAGCGCGTAATCAAGCTCCAAATTCAGCACAATTGACTGCAAATCTGTATAGCAATCGCTTGCGCTGGTTTATCTTTCGCCTACAGTGAAGCTTCGCAGGCAAGCATATGGAAGCATTGAGCGAGAAGCCGCAGTCTATCTAGGTTGCGTGAGCATGCCTTAAACAAGAAGGATAAATGAGCCGGAAAAAACCTTCAGACAGGTTTTTTCCGGCTCTTCTCTCATTTCCCACTGCGTCTGGCCTTCTTTGGCAAAGTCACGGTAAATTTGGCGCCTTCGCCTTCCCTGCTCTCAGCTGCGACGCTGCCTCCATGAGCATACACTATAGACTTCACTATCGCCAGCCCAATCCCCGAACCGCCAGTCTGCCTGCTTCTTGAAAGATCGGTTCTGTAGTAGCGCTCAAATACCAGCGGAAGCTCCTCTTCAGGTATGCCGATTCCGTCATCTTCCACGATGACCGCCGCATCATCATCAAGCTCATATATGCTCACCCATATGCTTCCGCCATTATGAGTGTACTTTATGGCGTTTGCCACTAGATTAGCGAAAACCTGCTTAAGCCTGTCTTTATCAGCATCAATTGGTTCACACCAGCCAGAAATATCCAAGCTGAGATTTTTTTTCTCCATCTCTATGGACATGTTGCCGCATACCGCCTGAAGCAAGCCAGGCAGGCTGACCTGTTCAATCATAAGGGAATTTCCTTCTATCTCAGCCAGCCGGCCCAAGTCGGCAACCAGCTTCCCAAGCCTGACCAACTCTTCGTAGCAGCTTTGCAGCCTTTCAGGCGTAGGCTCCCAGACATGCTCTATCATAGCTTCCAGATGAGAGCTGACAGCCGTAAGCGGCGTTCTCAGCTCATGTGCGGCGTCTGTTGTAAGCCTTTTCCTGAGACTCTCCTGCTGGCTGAGAGCGCTTGAAAGGTAGTTTATGGCGTCAGCCAAATCATTTAGTTCTACGGTTGCGGGAAATCCCTCGAACTTCGCTCCGTAATCCCCTAGCGAAATCTGCTTGGCGGCTTCGGCTGCCTGGCATATGGGCTTTGATATCCTCCTGGCTATGACCACCCCGAGCGCCACCGCGAAAAGGCAGGCGAATGCGCCTGTCGCGAAAAGCCCTATGTTCATAGCCTCCAAAAACTCAAACGCGTTCTCGTCCAAAAAGTAAGGTCCGTAATAGCTTATTGTAGCCTTTCCAACCAGCTGGCTGTTCTGGCTTAAGTCATAGCTGGTTGTTACAAAGCCGCCGGGGTTTTTCTCTTTTTCCATCAGAGAGGTTATGTCATCCATAATTTGGATGCACATCTCCATGTCATGAACTTCAGTATCCCATACAATCTCGCCATCCGAACCCATAACCTTTATTATGAATCCGTCATACAGGGAATACATGGCTAGCGCATGGATATAGTCCAAGTTCCATGCCTTGTTCAAGCTGTCATACTGCCTGCTCAAGTCGTCAGCTATATCCGCGGCCCTTGCTGACTGCTGGGTGGCTACATACGCCGCGAACCTGCGGTTGACTGCTGCATTTGACATGAAGCTGGCCAAGGCTACTGTAACAAGCACAGCTAGAACCATGTTAAGAGATAGCTGAGTTTTAAGGCTTCTCATTCTCTTTCTCAATTAAACCGCTCCCGGCGAATAGACTAGCGCTGTAAGTCTCAAATACGCTATATAAACTATACCCTAAGTATGTTTCCCGTAAAATTCCACTTAAAAGGCTTCTTCATATCGCTTGTTGCAGAAGTCTGCGAAGGCGCGGATTTCACCCTCCCTGGCCGAGTCGAGGCTCGACCGGCCTGTCTGGCAACCGAGCCATCATTCTATTTGGTTTAGCAGAGGGCAATGCCTGGGCGTATATTTGAAGGCGGCCCTGTGGGAGGCGCCGCCTGAAAGCTCCGCCATTGAAGCCATGCACTTCAAGATTCCGCATTTTTCCTCGGCATGGCTTGCAAGGAAATTAAGCTCAAAATCAGCTGCATTGACTGCCCATCTGCTTAAAAAGAAGCCTCGGGAATCCGAGGCTTCTTTTTAAGCGACTGCAGATCCGCAGAAGGTTATGCAGTCGCATATACAGATGAACATAGGAAAGCTCTGATCTTGGAGAAAAGGATACACTGATTTGCATATGAAACCGCCTATTTGGGAGATGAGCATGCAACGAGTGAGAAATGCCGATATCGGCATTTCTCACCGCCATCGGCATGCCTATGGGTCTCAATAGCGACTCCACGATTCAAGATTGCGCGAGCGACGCATCAAGCCGCTTGTTTGCCCCAACATGCTCGAGTTGTTTTGAACAGAGCTTCAATGCCCACAAGCCTGAAAGTCGTTTGGGCAGGAATCCCTGACTTCAGCCAAATCATGCAACAACTTGATACCCGAGACCCGCTATCTCTGATTTAATTTTCTCAAGAGAGCTTTGAGTTGAATCGAACACAAGCGATACAGACTTTTTCTTAAGGTTTGCGTCCACCTTTTTTATGCCAGGCAACGCAGAAATTGTCGTTTTGATAGCTTTGACGCAGTGAGGGCATGTCATCCCATCCACCTTGAGGACTTTTTTTTCCATCATCAAAGTTGTTATGCGGCGGGTACCTCTGCCTTTAGGCATGAGGAGGAAGCCGCATGCTCCTTTCTGTCAATATTGTTTTTCGCTTCTCTAAATGCTCGAGTTTTCTGCAGCCGGTTCCCGCAGGCAGCTTTGTTCCGTCCAGCGTGCGAACATCATGGCTTCCTCTTGGCCGTCTCCCAAAAATGAACCCTTTTCGCCTATCTGGCATTTGGACTTCGCCGAGCAACTGATAGCCATGCCCATATTTGGGAGATAGATTCAGCTTCCTCTTTCCGCCTTTATTTATAGTCGCCTTATGGAGCTGGCGGTTGCGCTTCCCTGCAGCTTTCTGCATACAGTTTGCTTCTAAAGGGGCAGCCAGTGGATTTCCGCCAATGCGCCTCGCATCTATTGCGCGGTCCTTTTCCAAGCCGCTTCTGATTCTTGTGGCTTTCGCTGTGCGTCCGCATGCCGCGCCGGCATGTGCATTCTTCCCTCAGCCTGTTGCAGAATGCCCAGCGCATCCCCATGAACGCGGCGTCTTTGAAAGATCGCCCTTTTTTCAGGTTCAACTTCAGCTTGCCGGCATGATGCCGAAAGCGGCACCCTGATGCCCATGAAAGCGGCATCCCGATGCCCATGAAAGCGGCATCCCGATGCCCATGAAAGCGGCATCCCGATGCCCATGAAAGCGGCATCCCGATGCCCATGAAAGCGGCATCCCGATAGCCGCTGCGGCAATCCTCGCATAATGCCGCTGGACTGTTCGGAGCGCCCTCGCCTATTTTGCGGGTTTCAATGTGGTGGACATTCAGAATGGGATTCTTGCAATTCTTCCGTCCAGGGCATTTATGCCCGTCGCGGAATAAAACGCATTCCCGCACGTTCCAAAACGAGGCTGATCCCCATTTTGACAGTCTGTTACCGATATATCAGGACTCCTGATTTTCTGCATGTCAAATGAGGCTGCTTCTATAATCGTTTTTGTCATTGGCAGCAGTTTGCGAGCCGAGGCTGCAGCCTTGATATGCGCCTGAATTTTATTTTCAATAGACGGAGCGAGCCATCCTTTACGCTATGCATATAGTTTTGCTTCCCGCATCTATGCCTAATGACATTGGCTGTGTATACTCCGTGCTATCGTACAGCAGCTGGATTGTGAAAGGCTCAAGCATTGCATCCTCAGCCTTCCCATCCTTCAGCAAGCGCCTTGCCTTCCCACGGCGCTTCGTCGGCATCAATGGATTGCCATTCTTATTCAAAGCATAAACCATGCAGCGCTTCTCTCCTATAATTCTGCATTGCTGTAGCTGGTTGCCCTTCGTCAATGCTGCTCCAATGTTTTATACGCCTGCGGCACCGTCCCTTCCCCTCCGGACTGCTCTGCCGCAGGCCGCGGAAGTCCGGAGCTGGATCGAACGCCCCGGAGCGCCTGTGTATTCTTGGACAGCGCAACCTCTCGATTGAGACGTAGGCTAGGTCAATCAGGACTTATTGCTAAGCCTCTAGCTTTAGCTATTGGGTGATTGGCGCTCGATTCCCCCTGTCGCAAATCTTAAAAGAGCCAAGGCCTCGATCTCTAGAAATGGAGCGCTTCCAGCTCGCGCAGATTGCAGCGCAACCGTTCGCCTGCAATGCGAGAATTCTATTGCGGAGCTGGCGCGCAACATCCGAGGAAACTGAAGTCAGGCTCAAATGCCGAGACCTCCCTCAGAATCTCATCGTAATCCAAGTCGTCTATATTGTCAACAACTTTGACATAGCCGAATTGAGAATCCATTCCGCAGGTGAAAAAGAAATCTTCGCTGGCATTGAGTTCGGGCGTCTGCCTGTCTAAATTCAAGTCAAGCCCTCCTCCGTAGGCGGGGAAATACACCGCTTCGCCGCAGCCGTTCAAGTTATTCACTTCAAAGGTGATCACAAACTTCTTCCCTCTTTCAATCACTAGTATCGAAGGGGAGAAACTGCATCCGTCCACTTCAACCGAAACTCTTTGGATCTCTCCGACCAGTTCAGCGGCTTTGATTTCTTTTCTGTCCAAATCAGGCTCTTTTTTAACAGGCGCCGCAGGAAGCGCGGCTTGCTCAGATAAATCATATTCAATCGCCCTTATGCTCGATCTGATCATGCCCATCCAGCAGCTAAACGGTATTGTTCCAGCTTCCAGCGGAGTAAACTCAATCAGGTTGTCCCCTGTCCTAAGAGCAACCTCCAGTTTATATGCTGGAATTACGATTCGATTGTTGCAGCCGTTCAGGCTTCCCTGCGGAGCTGTAAGAGTCCACTTCACCGGAATTCCCGCATAAACGGTCACAGGCTCGTATCTTCCTGAGGATATCGAAGACTTGACATACTGAACGCCATCTTCAATCTCAATTTGCGGCTCCTCCGCCTGGGCCTCGCTTGCAAGCGCTGGCTTGGCTGGGAACGCTGAAAACCCTGAAAGGCTCCAGCCGCTCGTGAGCATGGACAAACCCATAGCCGCCACAAGCACCGATCCCGCCGTCATCATTTTCGCAGTGAATTTTTGGCTTATTATAGAGCTGAGCGCTCCCAAGCCGAACATCAGAGGGATCGTGCCAAGGCTGAAAAACAGCATTGACAATGCCCCCGCCGCAGCGCTTCCAGAAGACAATGCATACAGCTGCATAGCTTGCAAAGGGCCGCAAGGCATCAAACCATTGAGCATTCCAATGTAAAAAGCGTTTCCGCTTCTTCTTCTTTCCGCCTGAACTCTTTTTGCTGCAAATTTAGGCATTCTAGGAACTAATTTCCTAAGAGAAGGGAAAATGCCCATCATGCTCAAACCCATGACAATCATGAACATCCCGGCTATAATCTGCACCGCGCCCTTGAAAGATGCCGAAACGCCAAACACTGAGCCTATGGCGCCTACGACGCCGCCTATTATGGAGTAGGACAGCGCGCGCCCGGCATTGTAGAGGAAGCTGGGCTTCAAAGCGGCGATTCCGCCTTCTGCGCCGCCCGCCTGCGGAATACACTGCGACAAGTTGATTCCTCCGCACATGGCGACGCAATGCGCAGAAGTCAAAAGCCCTATGACGAAAAGCATGCCGTAGCCCATTCCGGCTTCAGCCATGGGAAACCCCAAGGCTCCAGCCGCTCCAATCCGGCTGATAATCATGTATGCGGCAATCGCTGCAATCAGAAGGCCCGCGATGCGCCTATAATCAGGATTGGCGCTTTCTGAGGCAATGCGGTATCCCAAAGCGCGGATTATTCCTTCTATCTCTGATCGGCTTATAATGCTTGGATCGTAAATTGCAATTGCGCGTGATTTTTCAAAGCTGACAGTCGCTTTCTCCACGCCTGCGGACGAATTCAGCTTTTTTTCGATTTTATTCTGACAGCTGGCGCAGGTCATTCCTTTAATGGAAATGACAGCTCTCTCAAATTCAGACTCCAAAACGACGCCCCCTCTTAAACGGAACCACCCTTATTCGTTTTATTTATTATCTCCTAAGAAGCTGCTCTCTTTCATGCCAATGAAAGGCAGGCTCTTAAGTTTCCCGAGCCATGCTGGCGGGCAGTCAAGCATGCCTATCTTGAGGCTGGATTATCAATGAAGCATTGCCTAGTCCCGCCTCAAACCGAATCCGTCATATGCGCGTCAGCACAGGGCGGCGCTGTGGCGATGCCTAGGCCCTTCATCAGTCTTTTCCATTAGCTCCTTGCCAAGCGTAATCTATATGAGCCAATCTTACCAGTCAATGATGAAGAAATTATGAATGCGTATTGATGCGCAGCATGAGGCGTCTGAAACCACTGCGTCCGCTTTCGCGCCCGCAGGTTCCAAGCCCAATCACATCTTGAAAGCGGCGCAAGCCTTAAAATCAACGCTTCATGAGAAATCCTAAACCCATGGTTTTCATGCCTTTACAAAATGCTCATTTTCCGTTAATATTGGCTTTACCCGTTTATACCAATTTGCAGTCAAATGTATCTATACCGCTTTTCATCAAATGTTCCTTTTTTGGAGCTTGACTGTCCATTGAAGGTGCGAAATGCCGAATCGGCATTTTGCACTACCTGTATAATCAACAAAAAAAGGCAGTTTAGTACGAAAATACATTTTATGGACATTTGTCCATGCTTCAAATACACAAATGCCTTAATATTTTCAGCCTTGGTGGTGAAGCGCAGCGTCATAGGGGTTTATATGAAAAGCAGTATATTTGGGAGCTTGAACGTCCACCATTTTTCAAGGTGTTAGATGGCGATATCAATCGCGCTCGCTGTATAATCAAGCTGCAACATAGGAACTTTCAATGTAAATCAGTATATAACGCTATCCTTCAGATTTAGTTTTTTCTCAACGAAAAATGCTGACAACTCTTTCTGCTTGCACTATAATATATCCACGAGCAGTTATTGTCTTATTTTCTCATCTTCATATCTTTGAATGCATTTGAAAGCAGAGGCTTTTGCCGAATGCAATTAAGAAAGGAGCAGCCGCGCTTCTTCAAGTCCGGCGAATCGCAAAATGACTATAGAATATCGAAGGTCACTGGATCCTATGATCCCTTATGTGCCTGGAAGGTCTTTGGATGAAGTCAAGAATGAATACGGCCTCAAGGAGGTCGTGAAGCTGGCGTCAAATGAAAACCCGATAGGTTGCTCTCCCAAGGCGAAAGAGGCCGTAATTGCCTCACTTGAGGAATCCGGGCTGTATCCGGACGGAAATTGCACCAGGCTTCGCAAGCTTCTTTCAAAAAGGCTTGCAGTCAAGCAGACTGAACTCATTTTCGGCTGCGGAGCCGACGAGCTGATTTCCTTCATCGGAAAGGCTTTCATTAACCCCGGGGATGAATGCATCACAGCCGAATGCACTTTTTCCCAGTATGAGGCTAGCGTCTGCTCAATGGGCGGCGTCATGTCATATGCGCCCATGAAGGATCACGGATTCGATTTGGAAGCAATCTCCTCGCTCGTCACAGAAAAAACAAAGGCGGTATTCCTGGCAAACCCCAACAACCCAACCGGAACAGCATTTACCGCAGATGAGCAGAACAGGCTCCTGGAAAAAATTCCGAGCAATGTGCTTGCGATTATAGACGAGGCGTACGGAGAATTCGTTGACATGCCGAATTATCCTGATACCCTTGCGCTTATAGGAAAATACCCAAACCTCATCTGGCTTAAAACTTTTTCTAAGATTTACGGCTTGGCTTCTCTCAGAGTCGGCTACGCCGCCGCGTCTGAGGAGATTATATCCTTAATGGAGAAGGTAAGGCCCCCCTTCAATGTCACAATACAAGGCCAGGCGGCGGCCGAGGCGGCATATCAGGACGCGGAGCATGTAAGTAAAAGCTTCCTCAGCAATCTCAGCGTCAAAAACAGCACCTGCAAGGCGCTGGATGAAATGGGGATTTCATATATACCCAGCCAAGCGAACTTTATCATGCTAGACTGCGGCATAGACAGCAGGACAGCGTTCGTGGATCTCATGAAAAAAGGATATATCACGCGACCGGGATACCCATTCAAAATGGATTCCTACCTGCGAGTTACAATAGGGACGCAGAAGCAGATGGAAGGCTTCATCAAAGCCTTGGGCGAAGTTCTGGGACGCTCCTGAAAAGCATTCCTATGCCAATATAAGGCGCATATCGGCGTAAAAGCGCAACTGCCGCTCTTTGGCGCAAGGCTCTTTCAAAATTTAGAGGGCTGGATGCGTATTCATTAAGCGGATCATTTTCAAATGGCGCGCTATGTGTTGCTTTTAGCTGAAGATTTCTTATTATAGGCTGCTGTACGGACTCTCATTGGAAAATTTCGGATTGGAATCTTATATTCTGATTTGCATTTGAAGCTCCAAATAGGCGCATTGAACCGCAAATCGCTATAGCCGATTAGCGCTGAGTCCGAGAAAGGAACTGACATAATGATTATAATAATGAGGCCTAAGGCTCCGCAGGAAAACATTGAATCCGTAATAGAGTACATCCAGTCCCGCGGACTCAAGGCTCATCTATCTCAGGGCGAAATGGTCGCAATCATAGGAGTCGTAGGCGACAAGACAAGGCTTGACAATCAGAACATCGAGCTTCTTGACGGCGTTGAGAAAATCATGCCCGTTACAGAATCCTTCAAGCTGAGCAATAAAAAGTTCAAGCCAGATCCAACGGTTATCGACATAGGCGGAGTTAAAATTGGCGGCGGATCGTTTGTCGTCATGGCCGGACCCTGCGCTGTGGAAGGCAAGGATGTCTTGCTGGCGGCGGCGCGCGCAGTAAAGGACGCCGGCGCAGCCATTCTCAGGGGAGGCGCATACAAGCCTCGCACTTCCCCCTATTCTTTCCAAGGCTTGGAGGAGCAGGGGCTTAAATTCATGGCTCAAGCCAGAGAAGAAACAGGACTTAAAATCGTCTGCGAAGTAACAAGCCAGCAGGCTGTAGAGACGGCTGCAAATTATGTGGACATTCTCCAAATAGGCGCAAGGAACATGCAAAACTATGAGCTTCTCAAGCTCGCAGGGCGAACTAAGATTCCCGTCCTCCTGAAGCGCGGCTTGAGCGCGACTATAGAGGAATGGCTGAACGCCGCGGAATATGTCATGAGCGAGGGCAATGACAAAGTGATCCTCTGTGAAAGAGGGATTCGCACATTTGAGACATCCACTAGAAACACTTTGGATATAAGCGCTGTTCCCGTCATAAAGGAAAAGAGCCATCTGCCGATATTAGTAGATCCCAGCCATGCTTCCGGAGTTAGGAAGTATGTGTCTGCGCTTTCCATGGCGGCTCTTGCTTCCGGCGCGGACGGGCTTATGATTGAGGTTCACCCGGATCCCGCTAAGGCGCTCTCAGACGGCCCGCAATCATTAAATCCCTCTGACTTCAAGCTATTGTGCGAGAAATTACGCCCTGTAGCCAAGCTTATTGGAAAAGAGATGTAGGCAAAGGGCATGAAAACAGCAGGCATCATTGGCCTCGGACTCATTGGAGGCTCATTGGCCAAAGCTCTTAAAAGAAGAAGCGGGTTTCGCATAGTCGCCGCCAGCCGTAGCGAAGATTCCCTTAAGCAAGCGCTTTCCGACGGCGCCGCAGATGAGGTTGAACTGGAATCCTCTTTGGATGACAAGAGGCTTGAAGAGCTATTCTCTGACTGCGACGTTATATTCGTTTGCACGCCCGTAAACCTCATTCCGGGATATTTGAGGCGCTTGAGCAGAATAGCGAAAAAAAGCTGCATACTCACCGACTGCGGAAGCACTAAAGGCTTGATATGCCAAGAAGCAGCATCAATGGGCTGCGCGGGATTCATTGGAGGCCATCCCATGGCAGGCTCTGAAAAGACCGGCTACAGGCACTCAATCGAGCATCTTTTTGAAAACGCGTACTATATTCTCACGCCGCCTCCTGCTGCTGCGAAAGAAGCGGTTGAAAGGCTTGAGGATCTTGCAAGGCGCATCGGAGCAATACCCGTCATCATGGATCCTCTGACCCATGACTCTGTTGTAGCCGCAGTCAGCCACGGACCCCATGTGATAGCGTCAGCGCTTGTAAACATGGTGAAAAGCTCTGATGAGTCCGGGATCATGAAGGCTCTTGCGGCAGGCGGTTTCAAAGACATAACGAGAATAGCCTCCTCAAGCCCGGGGATGTGGCAAGCCATAAGCACGGAGAACAAAGCTGAGCTGTTGAAATTCCTGTCGACCTTCAGGAAGGCTTTGGAGGATTTCGAGTCAAGCCTGTCACAGTCGGATGAAGCCTATATAGGCGGCTTCTTTTCTCAGGCAAAGGAGTACCGGGACAGCTTCATCTCGACTGTCCCCTCCGTTTACAGAAAAGAATTCCAAATCCGAGTGGACGTGGAGGATAAACCCGGAAGCATAGCAGCTATTGCTGCGATGCTGAGCGCCAACGGGATAAACATAAAAAACATCGGGGTTTTGAGCAGCAGGGAGTATGAAGGAGGAGTGCTTCAAATCTCCTTTGACGTGGAGGAAAGCATGAAGCTCAGCTCTGAGATCTTAAAGCGCATGAACTATCTTATTTATGATTAGGGGCTGAAAGAATGACTCAAACTCTCTCTTACAGGCAAGGATTGAAAGGGGTTTTCAAAGTCCCGGGAGACAAGTCCATCTCACATCGCGCAGTGATGCTAGGCGCCATTTCCGTCGGCGAAACTGTGATATCCGGTTTTTTGCCTGGTGAAGACTGCCTCAGTACCATAAACTGCTTTGAAGCAATGGGTATAAAAGCTGAGAGATCAGGAACCAGCGTAAGAATCGAGGGAAATGGGCTTCACGGACTCAAGAAGCCGGAAAAAACGCTTGATGTCGGAAACAGCGGCACTACTCTCCGGCTCATGACTGGAATTCTAGCCGGACAGCCCTTCAACTGCCGCGTGACAGGCGACTCATCCATACAAAAGCGACCCATGAAACGAGTTTTTGAACCTCTCGGAATGATGGGCGCAAAGTTCTCAGACGCTTCGTCCGCGCCTTTTGAAGTCTACGGGCAAAAGCTAACAGGCATAGAATACGCTCTTCCAGTTCCAAGCGCCCAGGTAAAATCCGCAATTCTTCTCGCAAGCCTCTTTGCTCAGGGCGAGACTGCAATAGAGGAGCCTGTTCCGTCACGGAACCATACCGAAATAATGCTTGGAGCATTTGGAGCGGACATTCAAAAAAAAGGCGGCAAGATAATCAGCCGCCCAGTTTCAGAGCTTAAAGCCCAAAATATAGCTGTTCCCGGAGACATATCTTCAGCTGCGTTTTTCATGGCAGCCGCGCTTATAACTCCGGGTTCAAAGGTAACAATTGAAGGTGTGGGAGTCAACCCCACCCGCACCGGCCTAGTAGACGCCCTCCTTGAAATGGGGGGCCGGATTGAGATTTCAAATTCCCGCTCTGTAGGAGGCGAGCCCGTCGCCGACTTGACAGCCTGCCATTCAAGACTTAAGGGTATAAGCATATCAGGAGGCATTTTGCCGAGGATGATCGATGAAGTTCCGATTTTTGCCGCAGTTGCGCTCTTTGCCGAAGGACGCACTTCAATATCCGATGCAGGAGAGCTTAAATTCAAGGAATCAAATCGTCTGAACGCCATGGCAGTCGAGCTTGGCAAACTCGGAGCGCATGTTATTGAGACGGATGACGGCCTGATTATAGACGGCGGATTTCCCCTGCATGGGGCTCCGACAGACAGCCGCGATGATCACAGGGTCGCGATGAGCCTGGCCATAGCCTCCATAATGGCTTCCGGAAGCACTGTGATAAATGGCAGCGAATGCGTAGACATATCATACCCGGGATTTTTCGAGCAGCTGGCAAGCCTATGAAAGCCGGCAATACGAAAGCCATCTTCATATTCAAATGCGCAGGCTGGCAATAGACGCGCGTCGGCTATCATGCCGATTTCCATCAAATATTACTTTTTTGGAGCTTGACTGTCCATTGAGCGGTGCTAAATATCAGCATTTCGCACCCGCTGAATAATAAAGCTCCAAAAAAGGCGGTTTTCTATGAAAATCAGTATATTAAGCGGCGGCGTCAATGAATAAGATGTTTAACAGGCTCAAAATTATAGATGCAATCATAGCGGTCAAAAAGCTTGCTATGTAAAATCCTGGAACAAGCGCAGAGGTTAGAGAAAGCATCAAAGCATTTATCACCAGCGAAAAAAGCCCCAGCGTGATTATTGTAAGAGGCAGAGACAAAAACTGAATGATAGGCTTGATGAACGAGTTGACCAACCCCAGCACAAGAGACGCAACAATGGCGACAAAGAAGTTTGTAATTGAGAATCCGGGAAGCAACCACGCTATGACATACAGCAAGACTGCGCTTAAAAGGCAGTTGATTACAGTTTTTTTCATAAAAATCCTCCATTTTCATAGTTCGGCTGCAGCGAGCTATGAGCAAAGTTAAAAGCTTTCCTTTTCGGTGCCGGCATGCCTCCGTCGGATCAAGCCTATGGTGCCGGCTTCCATTGCAGGCTGCTGTTATATGTATATTCGCCTTGTCTATAGAAAATACGCAAATTTGTCTTAAATGTCTGCTGGCTGGATTGAGGAAAGCCCATGTCAAAGGCAATTCCTCCATCTGGCTATACCTTTGAAAGCCTGGGCTTATGAAAGTTTGCGTTTATTCGTCAGCGAGAAGATTGGGGGATGAATATGAAGTCAAGAACAGAAGCTGAGGAAAATGAGCGCCTTGATGCTCTTCGCAAGTTCGAGGCGGATCTTCAATCCAGAGGCTATGCGCTTATAGCGGGAATCGATGAAGTAGGCCGCGGGCCTCTGGCCGGTCCTGTAATGGCGGCTGCGGTCATTCTCCCTGCTGGAGCGCGGATTCCCGGCATTAACGATTCAAAAAAGCTTTCAGCTAAAAAGCGGGAGATGTTGGCGAAAGCCATAAAAGAGCATGCCGTCGCCTGGGCCATTGGAGCGATGAACGAGAAGGCAGTTGATGAAATGAATATCCTTCAGGCGACAAGGAAAGCCATGGAAGAAGCAGTGGAGGGACTCTCCCAAAAGCCTGACGCCTTGCTCATCGATGCGCTTTCCCTTCCCAAAATTCCAATCAAGCAGCTCTCAATTGTAAAAGGCGATTCACTGTCTGTCTCAATAGCTGCCGCAAGCATTTTGGCCAAAGTTGAAAGAGACGCTTTAATGACGGCATACCATGAGCTCTATCCTGAGTACGGCTTTGATTCCAATAAAGGCTACGGCACGGCCAAGCATCTGGAGGCTATCGGAAAATACGGGCTTTGCCCGATACATAGGGTGACATTCGCTGCCAAGTTCCTTTAGCAGCAACCCCCTTTAAGACGCATAAGGAAGGTACGCCGAAGATGGAAAAGAGAAAAATGGCAGCGGAGATAACCTACATTCCAGGCGACACTGCGCCTCGCGTGTCTGCAAAGGGCTCAGGCGAGGCTGCGCAAAGGATGCTGGCTAAGGTCAAGGGCGGCGTCCCTGTAATAAGCGATCCGGATCTGGTTAAGGATCTGATGGGAATTGACATAGGAGAGTACATCCCGACTGATTTGTATGAAGTCGTAGCGCAAGTGCTAGTCTTCATAAGCATGCTTGACAAAAATCAGGACTCTTAGAAGCATGAAAGCCGTTTATCATGCCATGATTCATTTGAATATACTGATTTGCAGCCAAATGTACCTATATAGATGCCTGAGAGTCCATTGAATGGTGCGAAATGACTATATCCACATTTCGCGCTAATTGTATAATCCGACATTCAAATCGGAACAATCTAATGCAAAGCAGTATAGGAAATGCTATATGCAAATCAGTAAAAATAGCGTCTGTTTATCAACCTCATTGGTTAGAGAGGCTTTGCAATGATAATATCACATAAGGGCGCAATGCCTATAGGCGTCTTTCCAGATTTCGAAAAGGCCGGGCTTGCCGCTCACGGAATATCGACAAGAATAGGCGGGGTTTCAGAAGGAAGCTTCAATTCTCTCAACCTTGGGCTTGGCCGGGGAGATTCCAGGGAAAATGTCTTGGAAAATTTCAAAAGGTTTTTCGAAGCTGTCGGCGCGGACATGAACAGCGCCGTATTCTCCAGTCAAACCCATACATCCAACGTGATAATAGCCGAAGCTTCGGATAGGGGAAAGGGTTTGAAGCGAAAAAGCGACTTTCATGATGTTGACGGATTGTGCACCAACGAACCGGGATTGCCTCTTGTCACGTTTTACGCAGATTGCGTGCCGCTTCTTTTCTATGATCCGATAGAGAAAGCCATTGCGGCGGCGCATGCGGGATGGCGCGGCACCGCCAATATGATAGGCATGAAAGCGGTTTCAGCCCTTGTATCCGCATACGGCTGCAAGCCGGAAAATATCCTGGCGGGAATCGGCCCTTCCATCGGCCCCTGTTGCTTTGAAGTAGATGAACCGGTGGCTCTGGAGTTTAAAAAAAGAGTTCCGGGCTGTGAAGCGTTCATGCAAGGGCCATATGGAGCTAATAAGCATAAAATTGACCTGTGGTCCTGCAACAAGCATATACTGGCAATGGCAGGGCTCAAACAAGAAAATATCGACTGCAGTCCTCTCTGCACTTCTTGCCACTCAGGACTCTACTACTCTCATAGGCGCGACGGCGGCGCCCGAGGCAGCATGGCCGCAGTCATCAGCCTCTAATCAAGGCTATTCAAAGCGGCATGCAAAACCCGCAGATTAACGCAAACGAAGGGGAAAAGGATGAAAAACGTCGTTTCTTTCGTAGAAGTTTTTAGCATCGCGGACACATTAGGAATTAATGCCGGAGATGTTCTTCTTGAAATAAACGGCAAGCCCGTCATAGATGTGTTCGACTACCGCTACCTGATGCAAGACCAGCACGTTGAACTTCTCATTAGAAAACCGTCAGGAGAAGAGATTGTTTTTGAAGCGGAGAAAGACGAATTCGACGATTTGGGCTTGTCATTCGAAAGCGGACTGATGGACAGCGCGAAGAGCTGCTCTAACAAATGCATCTTCTGCTTCATTGATCAGCTGCCAAAGGGCATGAGGCCTACTCTGTACTTCAAGGATGACGACTCCCGCCTCTCGTTCCTTTCCGGGAATTATGTCACTCTTACAAATATGAGCCCTTCCGACATGGATCGAATAGCTTTCTACCATCTTTCGCCGATAAATATATCCGTCCATGCCGCAAACTCTGAGATTCGCTGCAAAATGCTCAACAACCGCAAAGCGGGCGATCTCTTCGAAAAGATGGATAAACTCTCTTCGGCCGGCATAACAATGAACTGCCAGGTTGTTCTCTGCAAAGGCATAAACGATAAAGAGCAGCTAGACTTCACAATATCCAGGCTCAGCAAGTACATCCCTCAGATAGAGAGCCTCTCTGTAGTTCCGGCCGGGCTTACGATGCATCGGGAAGGCCTCAGCAGCTTGGAAAGCTTCGACAAAGCTGACGCCTTGCATGTGATCAAGCAGATAGAGGGCTGGCAGGAGAAGTTTAGAAGAATGGACGCAGGCAACTTTGTATACGCCTCCGATGAGTTCTATCTTAAAGCGGAAATCCCCTTCCCCTACTACGAGGATTATTACGGCTTCCCGCAGCTGGAAAACGGCGTAGGCATGATCCCCCTGTTTGAATATGAACTCGATCAAGCTTTAAAGCGGACAAGGATTAAGCCAGGCTCTAAATGGCGCGAAAAATCTTTGTCATTGGTTACCGGCGAGGCTGCGGCTGATTTTATGAGAGGGATTTCAAGAAAGCTTCATGATTTCGCCCCCCGCATCCATTTGGATGTCATTCCGGTTGAAAACCGATTCTTCGGTTCAAGCATAACAGTATCCGGGCTTCTAACAGGCCGTGACATCGTCTATGCTTTAAAAGGCAAGAAGCTTGGCGAAGCTGTGCTTATTCCCGGAAATGCCCTTCGAGGCTCTGAATTTCTGGATGACATGACGCTTCAGGAAATGTCAGAAACCCTGGGCGTTCAGGTTCTATGCGTTGAAACAAGCGCGGCCAAGCTATTAAGGACGATTTTGCGCCTGCCCTAGGCGGCCGGCCCGCTATGCAGTTTGCAAAGGCGCTTGAGTGCATCAAGCGCTTAAATAGGCGCATTGGCTGCGAATCAGTATATTCTTGGAATACGGCTGCGGATGAATATATAATAGCAAACGGAGATGATTTTGTGTCAGATGCAGGCAAGTTGCGGGCTGATGGTGAAAAGCCCGCAAAAAAAGGCGAAAGCCTGGTAAAAGACATAACGAATATGGAGGAAGATTTCGCGCAGTGGTACACAGATATAGTTCTCAAGGCGGATTTGGTCAATTATTCTGATATAGGAGGCTTTATTGTTTTCAGGCCCTACGGCTACGCCATTTGGGAGCTGATTCAGCGGCAGATGGATGATCGCTTCAAGGCTTCAGGGCATGAAAATGTTTATATGCCAATGATGATATCCGAAAGCTTGCTTCAAAAAGAAAAAGATCATATTGAAGGATTCGCTCCGGAAGTCGCATGGGTCACTCACGGAGGAAGCGAAAAGCTCACAGAGAAGCTTTGCATACGACCCACCTCAGAAACTCTGTTTTGCGCGCACTACGCGAAAATAATACAATCATACAGAGATCTTCCTAAGCTGTACAATCAGTGGTGCTCCGTCGTGCGCTGGGAGAAGACTACGCGGCCGTTTTTGAGAACTCGCGAGTTTTTGTGGCAAGAGGGGCATACAGCTCATGCCACGGCTGAGGAAGCTCAAGAAGAGACTTTGCGGATGCTGGACATCTACCATGAATTCTGTGAGAATGTCCTCGCTATTCCCACAATAAAGGGCCAAAAGACAGAAAGCGAAAAATTTGCGGGCGCTAAGCGCACTTACACAATAGAAAGCATTATGCATGACGGCAAAGCCCTTCAGTCCGCTACGAGCCACAACTTTGGCGACGGCTTCGCCAAAGCCTTCGGAATTCAGTTTACAGACAAAGGCAACCAGCTCCAACACGTCCATCAGACTTCATGGGGATTTTCAACGCGCATGATCGGCGGGCTTATAATGGTTCACGGCGACAACAGCGGATTAGTCCTTCCTCCCAAGGCAGCGCCTGTGCAGGTAATCATAATACCTATAGCCGCGCATAGAGAAGGAGTGATGGATAAGGCTCAATACCTTCAAAGCCGCCTGGCTTCAAGCTCAATTCGCGTGAAAATTGATTCCTCTGACAAAAATCCAGGATGGAAATTCAGCGAGCATGAAATGAAAGGCGTTCCTATACGCCTGGAAATCGGACCCAAGGACATCGAAAAAGGGCAGTGCATATTGGCGCGCAGGGACACAGGCGAGAAGCGCGCCGTATCATTGGACGAAATAGTCGGAGAAGCTTCCGCCCTTCTAGACGAGATTCAAGCCAATCTCTTGTCAAGAGCCAGAGCTCATCTGGAAAGCAGAACCTTTTCTGCTGCCAGTCTGGACGAAATGGGCTCCATACTCGACTCCACCCCCGGATTTGTCAAAGCCATGTGGTGCGGAAGCGAAGAATGCGAAGACATCATAAAGGAAAAGACAGGCGCAAGCTCAAGGTGCATTCCCTTTAATCAGGAGCGTGTAGGCGATGTATGCGCGTGCTGCGGAAAAAAGGCGGATCAAATGGTTTACTGGGGCCGTGCGTACTGATCAAAGGCATATGAAGGCTCAATCATCCAATCTCTAATGACAAAGCGCTTTTTGCGCGAAGCGACAGCCTCCAGGCTACGCCGCCCCGAAGATTTTGAGTCGATGCCAAGACTTCAAAATCAATGTTTGCAGTGCGGCGCTAGATGAAAAATATGTGGAGAATTGATATGCCGATGTGCTGTCAAATGTATCTGTTTTCAGATTGATTAGACGTTTTCGTCTTGATTATGCCGATTAGCATCCATAGAGACTATTTTGGAACTTGACTCCTTTTTCAAGGTGCGAAATGCCGATATCAATCGCACTCGATATGTAAACCAGTTAAATTGGGAGCTTTCACATGCTAATCAGCATAGTCACTCTGAAGAATATGCATTTGGCCCACTTGGCAATATGTAGGAGCGATTGGTCATTAAACGGGATGAGAATTTCTTTTCTGAAATAAATTTAGACTACGGGGACGCAGTCTGGTTTTTGGGAAGCCGCAGGCCTATCAGGAAGGCAACGACATTTAGGGTCTTCTTTGACGGCTGGGCCATCAATATGCCCGCAAACCTTGACAAAATCCAGATGGCGGAAATGCTTGTTGATTTTTATAAATATGAAGCGAGCATTCTGATAAGCGATGCTATCCTCAAGTACTCTCCAATTATAGGCGCCGAGCCGCCCACAGTAAAAGTGAACGGCTCCAAGTCAAAACTGAGTTCATGCTCAGAAGCAGGCATACTTAATTTTTCATGGAGAATTGCGCTTTTCGAGAAAAGCGTTCTGGACTATGCCGTTGTTTGCGAACTGGCATACATGCTTCACGGAAAGAGATCCCACGAATTCAGAAGAGCTGTTTCAAATGTATTTCCAGACTACATGCAAAGAAAAAAAATGCTAAAAGAGTTTGAACCTCATACCTTGGTCTTTTAGTTGAGAAATAAAGCTGGCTTCCAAATGCCTTTAATTCTTTAAATGGAGCCAAGCTATAAAAGTCAGAATTATCCTGATCCGTGTATGCATTGGAGCATTTAGGGCTTATCTCCAATAAGCTGAGACGTGCATCTATTTCTAGCCAAATGCAACTATGGATTCATAAATCTGTTGCATTTTTTAATACTTGCGCATAAGCTTTAATGCTCCGATTGCAGTCCGACGAACTTGTTTCTGAGCTTGATCATCCTCTTTCAAGATGCGAAATGCCGGTATCAATCTCACTCGCTGTAGAGTCAAGCTCAAAAACAGGAGATTCATATGCAAATCAGCATGCACAAAATGTGCATGCCAGCATGCATTAAACGTGCATGCTGATAATTTGTCCGCGCGTAACTCCATTCTGGTTTGGAGCCCCAGACATCAATCCCGGCTTGAAGATATCGGCTGCCTTGCACGCGATGAAGCCCAACTGCATGCGCTGCGCCTGGCGGCTCTGCGCATGCCGGTTGGGAGCGATGCCTCATTCAGATTTCAGGATTTCGTTTCCAATATTTTATACCCCTACTCCGCCTCTTGAGTTCATATATGCTCCCTTGCTTGTTGTTATAAGAGAAATGAATTATAATGATATCAATGCCAATTTATAAAACCATGATCCCAGGGATAGTTCAGCTCTCTTCTGCGGTTATTGCTAGACGGCATGCCAATAAAGCGAAGGGAGCATAAGCCATGGCTTCATGAAGGCAAGCGCTGTGTTAAAGGACGATTGCTCATGCTGTACGCCGTAACTCTGAATTTCGATGAGGAGGCTCAAGAAAGAATCAATGAACTTATTTTGGAAGCCAACAGAGAGGGGACTCATCCTTTTATGGTCGAAAACTCAATACCCCCTCATTTAACAGTGTCAATGTTTCAATGTGATGATGCAGGCGCAATTGTTGAGGCCATTGACAAGAATGCCCGCGCTTTCAAAAAAGGAGATGTGAGCTGGGCGTCCCTCGCCGCATTCGCGCCTTCCGTTCTTTTCATAGCTCCCGTAATGACAAAGCATCTGATGCAAACCTGCCATAAGATTCATCGCCTTCTAGGGCAGTTGCCAGGCGTTGCCTTCGACGAGTACTATCTCCCATTCAACTGGGTTCCCCACACAACGCTTGCGACTAGGCTGGAACTCTTCGAACTGGAAAGATCTTTCTCTCAAGCGCTAAAAGTTTTCAAGCCGTTCAAAGGAACAATTGTAGAATTGTCGTTGGTTGACTGCGGCATGTACAATGAAATAAAGAGATGGGTTTTGCGCTGAGCCTTCTGGCAGGCTAAGGGGATTCATTCGGCACCGGATTTTCAGTCAGCTTTTATGCTTCACTGTTTCTTAAGCCTTTTCACTGCTTCAAAAATGCATCATTCTATGACAAAGCGCGAAGAAATTAGGGGGGTTATAAGCATGCTCAAGAGTTTTACTCTGAAGGAAAGAAGCTGGATTTACTACGACTGGGCTAATTCCGCTTACTCTTCAATAGTCACTGCGACGATTCTTCCCGTCTTCTATAAAGGGATGACAGACGCAGCCAATGTTTCAAAGGATCGCGCCGACTCTCTTATAAGCCTAGCCATTTCTATTGGTTCGCTGATTATCGCCCTCATGGCGCCAATACTTGGAAACATCGCCAATTTTAAAGGATTCAAAGTGAAAATGTTCAAAATCTTCCTTGGAATAGGCGTCGCATCCACTTTCCTCCTAGCCGTGTGCCCGACGTGGGAGTGGATACTAGCCGTTTACGCTGTGACCATCATCGGTTTTCATGGAAGCGGATTGTTTTACGACGCTTTCCTTGTCGAGGTTACAACCGAGGATAGAATGGACAAGGTATCCACCTATGGATATGCCCTAGGCTACATAGGCGGAAGCACCATACCTCTGGTGCTTTCTATAATCCTCATCTTCTTCGGAGGCTCAGTCGGCATAGATGCAAGCATGGGGGCGAGATTATCATTCATTATCACGGCAATATGGTGGATATGCTTCTCATATCCTATGCTCAAAAACATCAAGCAGGAGTACTATATAGAAATAGAACCTCAGATAATAAGGAAAAGCTTCCGGAATCTCATCAATACTTTAAAGAACATAAGAAGATACAAGGCTGTATTTCTGTTTCTCATAGCTTACTTCTTCTATATAGACGGCGTTAACACAATTATCGGAATCGCCACGGTTTTTGGCGACACGGTAGGAATTTCCTCCAATTTCATGATTGGAGTGCTGCTCGGAATCCAGATACTCGCTTTTCCCTTCGCCATTCTCTTTGGAGCGGCAGCCAAGAAATTCGGAACCCGGACAATGATAATGACGGGCATCTGCATCTACAGCGTCATCACTTTCCTAGGCTTCATGATGAAAAGCCAGCTGGAGTTCCTTCTTCTTGCCCTTCTTGTTTCTACTTCCCAGGGAGGAATACAGGCTCTTTCGAGATCATATTTCGGAAAAATGATTCCGCTGGAAAAAGCAAACGAATTCTTCGGGTTTTATGATATTTTCGGTAAATTCGCAGCTATAATGGGACCTCTTCTGTTCTCATTCTGTACCTACATTACCGAAAACTCAAGAATCGGCGTTTTAAGCCTGCTCCTGCTCTTTATAATAGGCGGCGCTATCTTCTGGTATTCTTGGCGGTTCAGCAAGCCTGACTCATTGTAAATTCAAAAGCCCCCGCAGGGGGCTTTCGGTTTATATGACGGCGCGCAGTAGAATGGCGCATGTATAATGCAACCCGGAGAGCAGAGCTTTACTGCGATTCAGCATGCCTTTAAGGCGGTGAAATGACTTGTCCAGAACCATCCTTCACTGCGACTGCAATAGCTTTTATGCATCCGTGGAATGCCTAATCAATCCCAAGCTTGGCCTCGCCCCGATGGCAGTTGCAGGAAATCCCGAAAGCCGGCATGGAATCATCTTGGCTAAAAATGAACTTGCTAGGAAAAGAGGGGTAAAAACCGCTGAGACAATCGGACAGGCTAAAATGAAGTGCCCCGAACTTGCGCTTGCTCCTCCCCACCATGAGAAGTATGAAGAATTTTCAAAGGCAGCCAATGAAATTTACTCTCAATATACAGACTTGGTAGAGCCATTTGGCATAGACGAAAGCTGGCTCGATGTCACAGGGGTCTTGCATTTGTTTGGCGACGGCGAAAAGATAGCGGATGATTTAAGGAAAAGAATCAGATCTGAACTTGGCATAACAATCTCCGTAGGAGTATCTTTCAACAAGGTCTTTGCGAAGCTGGGCAGCGACTGCAAAAAGCCTGATGCAACAACTAGCATCACTGAAAAGAATTTTCGCGAGATAGTATATCCACTTTCAGTCGAAGCTCTCCTTTTTGTGGGAAAAGCCTCCAAAGCCATACTCGGCTCCATGGGAATCTTCACAATCGGAGATCTTGCGAGAAGCGACAAGGCAATAATCTCTAAGAGTTTGGGAAAAGTAGGAGAGGCTTGCCATGATTATGCCAATGGGATCGACCACAGCCCCGTAACCCCCGCACACTTGGGCAAAGGCATGAAATCGATCGGAAACAGCCTCACTTTCAGAAGAAACCTAGTGGGATTCGATGACATCCTAAGCGCCGTGTCATACCTTGCTGACGAGACATCTTCCAGAATGAGAAAAAGCGGCGTTAAATGCAAGACGGTTTCCATAGCTGTTAGATCCCCTGACTTCATCAACATCTCCAGGCAGAAAACTCTTGAAACACCCACAAATATGATGAAAGAGATTCGCGATGTCGGCATGGGCATCATGAAGGAGTCATGGAATCTGAAAAACCCAATAAGAATGCTTGCAGTAACCGGCGCTAACCTTATTGGCGAATTGGATGGGGCAGCGCAAATATCTCTCTTTGAAGACCAGGTAAACAGGGAAAAGCGTGTAAAAATAGAGGCGGCTATGGACGCAATGCGCGGAAAATACGGCAAAAAAGCGTTTTCTTTAGGAATAAGCGCTGTTAAGGATCTGGGACTTGATGAATAAAGAGACTGATAGGCGATGCGTACTGATTTGCGTATGAAAGTTCACGCAAATCAGTATATCCTATCGCAGGCAGTTTTCGCCCATGCCTAAGCGCATCCACCCTTCTCAGATGCTGGAAAGCCTTTGCAATGCGCTCGTCCGCTACGCACCCGAAAAACCTTTTCGCGACGACGCATATGAGCTTCGGATGAGGGCGTCCGCTGCAGGTCTTCACAAATGATCCAACACGGTTTTTACCTCAAAACTCGAGTTGTGTCGATTTGCAGCCGTATGCGCCTATGTTTGAGTTCATCCATCGCTGTTACGGCCAAGCTCCTAAATAGTCAGCTTCATATGCAATCAGTATAAGAGGCGAGCCAATTGATCTTGGATTCTCAAAACAGCCCTGATTACTTAAAATGCCTGCGATCCAGCATCAATATATCTTTGAACGCTTCATCTGAAGAACTTCTGATATATGCCGCATCTTTCTTGATTTCATTGA
This sequence comes from Clostridiales bacterium, assembly GCA_031269465.1. Lineage (GTDB taxonomy): Bacteria > Bacillota > Clostridia > Lachnospirales > WQUN01 > JAISWZ01. Next base: position 37,726 of record JAISZB010000025.1, read on the forward strand.
CAATGCCTTTGATTTCAGAAATATCTTGCTCCATCTTGACATATCCCAACTCAAGCCGTGACTGCCTTCGGCCAAGCTTCTCCAATTCATCCGCCATAGAACGCAAAATCTCTGATGATTTTTCTTCACCGCCCATCTCTACTTTATGAGCGTCTTCTGATTGGCCAGACCCAGTGTATATGAAGCCGTCATAACTTCCGCATTCTTCCTGCATATCCGACAGCGGGGCCAATGCGGCTCTTAGCATTGAAACTCTCTTCTTTTCATGGGCTTCTCGAAATTCTTCAAGGAGCAATTCCTCTTCTTTATTCATGGGCTTTGCAAATAAATTGGAGCCATAGTTTTTTGTCGCGTCAACCATCCTCCCTTCAAGCTTCAAAGAGCTTGAAAGCAAAATCTGAGCTGCAGAAGACAACTCTTCTATAAGGTTAGACAACTTTTCTTCACAATTGACAAGGATCTCATTTTTTAGAGCTTCTTTTTGAAATGCTGAAGCATCTTCGTTTTTGCCGCTTGGATTCGGTGAAGAGGATAGGCCCAAAAGATAGTCTGAGCTAACCTGAAAATATGAAGCTAGCTTGACGATATTTCCCAAGGTAGGCTCCTTTTCTCCATATTCGTAATGCTGATAGGCTCGCAATGACAAACCGATGGTCTTAGCTATATCTTTTTGCAGGACATTCTTTTCTTTTTTTAAGTTTATCAGCCTTTCTGAAAAAAGAGACAATTATCAGCACCGCCTAATCCGTCCTAAACTTAAAGATGCACGAAGCATTTCATCGAGCTTAATTATGCATTTTAGAGCTTGATTAATTATACGGCGTCTCAATGGACAGTCAAGCTCTAAAAAAGGAACATTGTATGAAAATCGGTATAACCCGGCACTTCCGGCTCCACTGCTGACCCATACCTGCAAAAAGCCGCAAAAAGCCTCCATGAGAGCAGTCCTTATGGCAATGGCTGAAAACCTGCCGCTTCTTATGAAAGCATATCGTCTATTGCCTGAATTGCGGCAGCCCTTGCATGGAGCTGCCGGACTGCTAGGAGCATCGCCTCCCATTCTGCGGATTTCTATATGATGGACGTTCAGCATATGATTCTTGAATGCGGGCCTGGTCTTTGTTTTCTATAGATGGAGCAAGCCGGCCTTTATGCTTTGTTCGGACGCGGTTGCCGAGCCTAGGCTTGCGGCGCCGCGTCTTCCCATTGCGCCTTGCGCTTGTAAAAGCTCTTCTCGCTGAGAGCAAATCCACTGCGCCGGCCCTCAGCTCCGCCTCTGCGGCGTACAGCTCTTCTTTCTCCGCCGCCGCTGAAGATCCCATCTCTTTGCTTCCCGCATCTATCGGCTGGGCGTATTCCGCGCTTTCATACAATGGCTGGATTGCGGAAGGCTCAAGCTTTGCAGCCTCAGCCTTGCCATCCTTCCACAAATGCCTTGCCTTCCCATGGCGCTTCGCCGTCACCAGGGGCTTTCCGCCCTTGCTTAAGCATAAAGCCGCATTTTCCGCCTTCCTTTGCGCCGTCAGCGCTCTGCGCCCTATTTCCAGGGCTGGCTGACCTTCGCCAATGCTGTTCCAAGGTTTTATGCGCCTTCGACGCCGTCTCTTCCCCCCAGGGCTGTTCAGCCGCAAGCCGCAAGCTGCAGGCTTGAAAAGCCGCAGAGTCCTGAGCTGGAGCAAACGCCCCGGAGCGCCTATAGGATATTCTTGTACAGCGCGGTTTCTCGATTCAGGCTTAGGCTAGTCAATCAGGACTTATTGCCAAGCCCCTAGCTTTAGCTATGGGGTGATTGACAGTTGGAGTTATGCTGTTGTGCAGCTAAATCTGAATCTTCAAAGATCTCCCATCCAGGTCGCCTGAGGGCTTTTCAGCGCTTGAAAATAAGCGTCATTTACAAAGAAGTATCCGTTCGTCCAGAGCAGATGAAAAAACAAGCGATAACGCCTCTATTCTGTTTTACATTTTAGAGTTTCCTATTTATACCGATTTGCAGTTTAACGTTCCTATATTAGCTTGATTTCATAGAGACGATATATAATCAAGCTAATATAGGAACTGCATATGCAAATCAGCATACCTAGACTCTACATCGCGAAAACGGTCAGACATGCCCTAAAATTAGTGCACGCGGCTGCAAATCGGTATAGCTTTAAACATCTTCCAACCTGCAGGAAATTCAAATGAAGGCCGAATACATTTCATGGCATGAGTTCGACATTCATTTGAGTTTCCTGTTTATTCAGGCGCGCAAATTCGTCCTTTTGATGGCGGCTGCCATCAGGCCCTTTCATCTGCGATTAACCGGATAATGAAACTCTGCGCCATTTCCCCAATCCCAAACCCCTGCCCCGGCGCCTAGCTCAAAGTGCAGTTTGGCTATCCCAAGATCCAGGCTCTCCTCGGAAGGATCTTTGACAAAGGCTGACACCGCGCCATTCTTAAAGCTGAACATCACCGGCTGCCTATTCATGGCGGAAGGCGCCTTTTGGACGACAGAGAGTCCTCTGCTAAACCATTTTGGAACTGTAGAGTCCGAAACAAACATTTCATCCAGGGATTTAGAATGACGATGAGTTGCGGAATGAATGAGCTTTTCCTTTAAAGTCTTGTCATTGGGAACATTGCCGACGGTTATTACGCATGCTATGCTTTCATTTGACGCAAGCTCGAAAGGGCATAGGCTTCGATCGAATGTTCCTCCCACCCAACAAGTGCCAAGCCTTAAATCGGTTGCATGCAGAACCAGCAACTCTCCATAATATCCAAGCTTCTCTTTGCTGTTCTTATCGTTCTTGTTCTCAATCAAACCTATGTAGTTGTTCACTCCTGAAAACAGCCCATAGCTTTTCTTGAAACCTTTGAAAGCCTCGCCGTTTTTAATCTCCAGCAAAATCTTCACGCCGGCCTTCTCGCCGTATTCTTCGGCAAGCTGTCGCAACTTGTTGACAAAACCGTAGTCAATTGGCGTCGCCAAGTATTTGCGCCTTGAGCATCTAACATCAACGGCACGCTGGAATCTCATAAGTATCTTCCTCTCCTTCTATGAATCTGCGGCATCGAACCCTATTCGAACGAATGCATCGCTGTTGCATTCGTTTTCGGAAAGGGCGGAAAAACGTACTTAGCAATAATGTTGAGGTCTAATATCTTGTCTTATGTTGAGCGTATTCAATAGAAGCATTGCATTGCCAATGCGCGTCAATTACATAGGCATATTCTTCGGTTTCGGAATTGAGGCGCAGTTATACTGATTTGCATATGAAGCTTCCTATTTTGGAGCTTGACTGTACAGCGAGCGCAATTGATATCGGCAATTCGCACCTTGAACGCGGATAATCGAGTTCCAGAATAGTTGCATTTGACTGCGAATCAATTAGGGCGGGCTGGCTCCAAGAGCACGTCCGCATTACAAAAAATCCTTCGCCGGCAAAACTTGAGTATTGGTCTGACAAACCATACCGGCCAGGGAAGGACATCCATATGGATAATACTAGTTTACCACATTCTCAGCTTAAATGCATCTGAATTTTGCTTTTTTTGACACTAATGACGCATTCAAAGGCAATATGGTCAGGCTGCCTTTCACATCTCCCAAATGCAGCCTGGGTTCTGCGACAGAGTTCTTTAAAACTGGGAGCATTAAGGATTCTCTACCTTCACGTGGCGAAGAGCTTGCGTAAATACAAGTTGCTTGCGATACAGTCCATGCATCAGAGCTTTTATATCATCAATTGCCTTAGTCCCAGATCTCATGAGAATCATCTCTACTCCAAATATCCGATATCGGGCGGAAAGCGCGCGAAACCCGTTCCTCTCATAAAAGGCGATTCGCTTGGAGCGCTCAATCGCTTCATGCTCATCTTTGGCAAGAGAGGGATCTTCTACCTCCACTATGCTGTCAAGCTGCGGAAAAACGTCGTCAATCATTGAAACAAGCTTGCTGCCGTACCCTTTCCCACGCCGATCTGGAACAATGGCCATATAGCAAATCATCTTAAAGCCCAGCTCATCATTCGGATTTATTGCGGCATAACCAAGAACAGAATGATCTTCAATAAGGTAGAAAGCCTTAATGACGCCTTTTTTGAGGCAACTCCTTATGGCAAACTCCGGTGCGTATTCGCCGGCGGCAAAATCTCGCCGCAAGTGCGCATATAGTTCTTTCGCGCCTACAGCTCCTATGGCGTCAAGCGACAACATTGCATACATCCTTTCAAGTCATGACTCCGCCTCAAGGCGGGGTTTGGCAGCAGCCCCTATAAGGGCATGAGTACAACGTAGCCTAAAGGCATGTAAGAGCCAGCACTAGCGCGCCTTGAAGGCGGGCGCCGCAATCCCGGCGCCGGCTGCCTCTAGAAGAGGCTCCTATTTCCTGTTCTTGCCGTCGTTCTCCTGATTCTTGATGCATTTCCTGATCTTAAGCCTCGTCC
>JAISZB010000050.1 GCA_031269465.1 Clostridiales bacterium
GGTTTATTAAGTGCGCTCTTTTTTGCTGTCTATTGCTAAATATTGGCTTTTTGCAAATTTACATACCTAAAACCGCAACTTTGCGCAAACGGCGCCTCCTTAAGTGGTTTCGTACTAAACTACCTTTTTTGGAGCTTGATTATACAGCGAGTGCGAAATGCCGAATCTGCATTTCGCACTGCTCAATGGATAATCAAGCTCCAAAAAAGGAACATTTGATGAAATGCGGTATATTCAATCAGATTTACTTGGCATGCAGCGTGTTTGCTCTGCAAAAGCAACGGCATCACGGGAAGAATGCTCCTAAAATCTAAGCGCGGGCATTATATTTACTAGGCTGATCTGCGCAATAGTTCCCTGACGCGACAGGAAAGGATATCGGCATCAGATAGAAAACATCGTCTGCTTATAGCTTTTACGAAGAGGCTATACGATCTCAATCGACAAGGCCGGACTCAGTGCAGAAGTGTATTTTGTTGCTGACCAAGGAAACAAGATAGGGTATTTTCAGGTTTCAGCTTCCCTTTTGAACGAGGGGACTATGGCGCGAAAGTTGACCTCATTGCAACAGATTAACAGCAATTACTCGGAACATCTTCTCACGCTGGATTTATCTGCTTTTCCGATCATGGCACTGATTAGCACTTAATAGATCCGATTTTGCTACGGGATGGCAACTCCTTTGGGGCATCCATTTGAGGCTTGTGTGTCTGCGACTTTCTTAGCTGCGGAGCATTCCAGCCTAATTCCCCTATTCAGCTTGCATAAAAACATTCGTCCCATAATTGAACGACTTCATCCAAGCCATATAAAAACAAGCTGGCATTCAAAGAAATGCGTCAGTCAGCCCTTGATGCCATCTATAACAATCCTTATAGATAAGGAAGTGAAGTGTCGTTGAAAGACTATTTTATAGTTTCCCTGAAAAACAGAATTATAAAGCAAAGCGTTGCTATCTATGCAATAGAGTCCAGACAATATACTTTATAGCTGATATCAGGTGTAATATTACTTGGAGGCATTGCTGTAAATAAATGATCGGTTGGCTTAACTACAAGATATTTAGACTTCTTCATTATGCTGATATGCTTCAGTGAATAGTCTCCCAGAATGCTCGTTCGGTTCAATCTGCTCCATATTTTGCGCAACATCACATTGCTTTAAATTGATCAAACTGAGTTTATTTGAAAGATTCGCACCGTAACTGGTCACAACGGAGAATTCGCTGAGTATGGGCGGAATCCGCATTCATGCAAGCTTCACATAAACAATCTGCGTAGCGGGGAATCCTTTAAATGGCAAAGCGGATGTGCGAAACTGAAAGCGACTGCTGAATAGTCAGAAAATTTTTTCTCTTCCGGAGAGTAGGAAAAGAAAACTCCCGTAAGATTCGAATGCCTATTGACGGCCGGAGCGTCCGCTTTGATTAATGCCCTAATCCGCCGCTCTCACCATAAAATCTCATGAAAGAGGAGTATTTCTATGAAGAGAATTTTCAATATTGCCGGGCCATGCAACCCGCGCAAACACTATATGATCGACGCCATGCGGCGGCTGGGAGATGAAGCCAGGTCATTGATTGACAGCGAACAGTATTTTATTATCCACGCTGCAAGGCAGAGCGGAAAAACAACCCTTCTATTGAACCTCACACAACAGCTCAACTCTGCCGGAGAATACTACGCGCTGTATTGTTCATTGGAAAACGCTGAAGGCCTAACAGACGCGCAAGTTGGCATATCCTCCATTATCGGCGCGTTAAAAGCCGCTTTGGAGGGAAATGGCTTCCCCAAAGCGGCTTCCTTTGCAGCGCAGGTGGACTTAACCAATTTTTCCAATGCGCTTCAAAGATCGTTAACCGATTACTGCCGCTTATTAGATAAGCCTCTGGTCTTGTTTTTTGATGAGGCCGACTGTCCAAGCGGCCAGACATTAATAACCTTTTTGCGGCAACTGCGTAACGGCTATGTGAGCCGACAACTCATGCCATTTGTCCATTCTCTGGCCTTGGTCGGAATGCGGAGCATCCGTGACTATCGGGATGAATATCGACAGCCGGAGCATACCCTCGGTTCCGCCAGTCCCTTTAACATCGCGAAAAAATCTATGACGATGCGCAATTTCACCAGCGATGAGATTGCAGAACTTTATGTTCAGCATACGGCTGATACAGGTCAGGTTTTTGAGGGTGAAGCCGTCGAACTAGTTTGGAGGCAAACTCAAGGCCAACCTTGGTTGGTTAACGCCATTGCCTGCGAAACTGTGGAGAACATCACCGCGAATCAATATAAAATGACAGTGACGGCTGAGATGGTGGCTAACGCTGTTCAAACGCTTATCCTTAAACGCGATGCTCATTTTGACTCCTTGATGACTCGGTTGAAAGAAGAGCGGGTTCGTCTGGTGATTGAACCGGTTATTACTGGAAAAATAGGGGCGATATCCCGGTTTTCTGATGGCTACAATTATGTGAAAGATATGGGGCTAATCCGTGATGATCGCAACCAGGTGGAGCTGGCTAATCCCATTTACACTGAGATTATCGTTCGCACCTTGAATTGGGATACGCAGCAAGAAATTGCGCAAAGCCATCCCCCCTATGAGCTATTCAGATACTTGCATGACGATCAAATTGACATCGACTGCCTCATGAGTGATTTTCAAGTTTTCTGGCGGGAGAACTCAGACATTTGGCGTCATAAATATGATTATCAAGAAGCTGCGCCTCACCTGATTCTTCAAGCATTTTTGCAGCGAGTACTTAACGGCGGAGGGCAAATCATCCGTGAGCTAGCTGCTGGTACTGGGCGCAGTGATCTCTGCATTATCTACCAGGGACGCAAATATCCGATTGAGCTAAAAATCAGGCATGACGACCAAACTTATATAGAAGGAAAGCAACAAATCCTACGTTATATGGACAAACTCGGTTGCAATGACGGATGGTTGGTAGTCTTTGATCAACGACAAAAACTGACCTGGAAGGAGCGGCTGTTCGTTAAAAAAGAAAAGAAGGACGATAAAACAGTTATGATCTACGGCTGCTAAATCTACACTGCTTGTCTTTGATCAATTTGTATAATTCAAAAAATTTAGGTATTTCAGTCGAGCCTCTTTCTTTTACCTAAAAACATTCTGCAATATGATTTTGCTAATTTTTTCTATAATAATGTCATAATCAGGTGCATATTGAGCGGAGGTTGCGTTCAAAGCTCCCAAGCCGATGCAACTTTTCCAAAAAGTTGCGCCGCATCAGAAGCAGTTCTGGAGGTAGAGAGCGTTGTGGATACGCGAGAGAACTGAGCCGCTACTACATTGACAATGAGTTGACCCGGACAAGACGGCGAATGCTTTTATCCGCAAGCAGATGCTCGAGGAACTGCACATTATTAAAACCCCACATTAACCTGCTGGCGAAGCTCTTAATGTAGACCGGCATGATGTCCATATAGTTATCGTTCTGTACAGGCATCAATGGATAATCAAGTTCCAAAATAGGTGTATTTAACTGCAATAGGCATATCTTGATTCTGCCATTTGCACAAATGATCAAAAAAACGCCCTCGCGACTCATGCGCGTTAATCGTTTATATTGCCCAGACAGGCACAATCATCGTGCCTTTGTCCAGTGCCGATAATTCTTTCTTGGTGCAAATTACAGCGCCTGTTCCTCTTGGCACGCTGGCTTTGTCCAGCACCTTGAACGCGCGTGTGAGTTCCGTTGGCGGCGAGGAAGTCTTCTTGATTTCCAATGGATGGAGTTCTCCATCGTTTTCCAAAATCATGTCTACTTCTTTGGCGTCAACGTCACGATAATAGTGGGCGTAATACTCCAGCCCGTTGTTTGTGTAAGTTTTGATGATTTCTGACACCACATAATTCTCAAGAATTGCACCGTTAATCGCGCCGTTCATAAGAATTTCAGGGGATGAATATTTAGTGAGATGCGCCACCAAACCCGTGTCAAAAAAATATAGCTTAGGTGTTTTCTTAATGGTGCGCTGCAGCAGGTTGTTGGAAAATGGGCGCAAATAAAAGATTACCCCGGTCTTTTCCATATATCCGAGCCATATTTTTGCCGTTTCATCCGAAACCCCAACATCCTCTGAAAGCGCGTGGATATTTAGCATCTGTCCTGCACGGCAGGCGGCGGCACGCACAAAATCCAGAAATATAAACTCATCCTTTAAATCGACCATATCTTTGATGTCTCGGTCAATGTAAGAGTCAATATAACCTTTGTAGAACACATCCCTGTTTGCGTGCTTCCCGCTGATATGCGCCGGCAATGATCCCTTCCAGATGCGCTCATACTGGCCTAAAACATCAGTTGGCCTCCCATAGGGCACACGTTTTTGCAAGGCGTTCAAATCCACCGTAAAAGGCAGGCATTCGCCGCTCGCATAGATTTCATGCTGCGAGAGCCCAGTCATGCGCAAAATAGCAGTTCGACCGGCAAGAGATTCTCCCGCCAATTTCATTAATTTATACATCTGCGACCCGGTCATCAGGAAACTGCCCGCAGGCGCGCCATTATCGATTTCCATTTTGATATACGGGAACAGCTCCGGCGCATATTGCACCTCATCAATGATTACAGGAGCGGGGTTGAGCGACAAAAACAGCTCAGGGTCGGCTTGTGCCAGACGTCGGCTCTCTTTGTCGTCAAGCGAGACAAAACGGCGCCCCTCGCCTAATAAGCTTCTAATTGTGGTTGTCTTGCCGACTTGCCTTGGCCCCGTGATGATGACCGCCGAATAGCTCCCCGCGACTTCTAGAACCAGAGGATCGATATCCCTCTTCATGTATTCCATACAGACACCTCGTTAAGAGTAAAATAAAGCGCTGCCTTATTATACCCTGATTTCATTTAACAGTAAAGCGTTGCTTTCAAGGCAAAAACGCTATTGCCGCGTTCTACGTGCTTTCCCGGCAGTTCAATCCGCCGACTCAAAGCGCTCCAAATCCTATCCCGACGCTCTTCGCCGACGTATGGGTCGGTGGATAGCATATCCGCGCGCTCATCCTCAATGCCGTCCTGCGCGGCATCCAGCCATTCCTGAGTGTCCGCACTGCACGCAACGTCGGTATTGCCGATGCGCCGGCCGCTGTTCGCAAAAATGCTTTCCACCGCCATCATACGGTCCAGGATGTCCCGAACGGCGGCAATCCTGAGGACATCGCAAAGGAGAGATAATGCGGGTACAGATTATACCCCGGATAGGCATTGCCGTTTAGCGCTTTGATGCCCAAGCTGATGATGTCTATTGCCCTTAGCTCAAACTGAACTCTGAGGTTGAAACCCCTATTCTATACGCACCAATACAAGCTGCAGGCTATTTTCTGAAACTGAGCCTAAAAGCTTATCTATACTGATTTTCATAGGAAATTAATTTGGAGCTTTGGATGAAAATCGGTATATCAGTTGAAACGCTTTTGATTTTGATGTAGTATTAGGTCTGGGTTAATACAGAAGAGATTTTCTGCTAATAGCTTGATTATACTGATTTGCAGTTAAATGTACCATTTTGAAGTCAGCTTATCCATTGAAGGGTGCGAAATGACTATATCCACATTTCGCACTAATTGTATAATCCGACATCAAAATCGGAACTATCCAATGCAAAGCAGTATAGCTAGTGCTGTCGCTCTTAATTGCGTGACACGCTTTTAGCCTATAAAATGCTTAATTATAGCCAATTAGGACTGTAGCGCAATTAAGACTGTCTGCACTAGCAATTTTGGCGCTCATTCAAGCACATTTGCAGCAAAGGAGGAGTGCGCATGGGATCTGAAAGCAGTGCCAATGCTGGAAGCAAATCCTTTTTCAGGTTTTTTCCTGCTCGTGTAGCGTGCGTCATTTTCATATCGGCTTTTGGATTGCTTGAAATTGCAATTATTGCGTTTAATCGCTACGAGATGGATGCGCTACTGCTGGCGTTTACGACCGCACTCTCTCTGGGATGCCTGTTCGGCGCTTGGCAGTTTCTGCGAACGCTTGAAATCTCAGATCGAATGGCTTATTGCGCATTGGCGGTTTTTTGCGCGGCAACAGGAGCGGCGCTTATATATTGCGCTTTTTCGTTGCGATATACCCCTTTGTGGGACATGGGAGAGCTTTTTGACGGTGCCAGCGACTGGGTGCTCAAAGGAAATTTCGGGAGCCATGCCAAATATTTCGCCACATTTAGCAATAACATAGGAGCGCTTCTTCTGATGCGCTGCGTTTTTACGGTTGCGCGATTTTTAGGGTTCAATGATTTCTATGCCGCATTGATATTCTACAATGCGGCGGCTTCCATTGCGGGAGTCGCCGCATTGTTCTGCGCGGCGAGAAGCCTTGGCGGAAATCGCGCCGCCGTGATGTCGCTGGCGATGCTTGGCGCATTCCCGATATATTACATTATGGGCGCGAATCTATATACTGACGTGCTTTCCATGCCGTTTGGAATAATAGGCTGCAGCCTGTACCTGCGGGTCAAGGCTTCCGGCGCGGCATTTCGCCCGCGCTTCGCGGCGATTGCCTGCGCCGGCTTGGCCATAGCGGTAGGAACCCTCATAAAGGCGACAATCGCAATCGTCCTCGTCGCCATTATACTAGATGTGCTGCTGACGGCGGATCTCCAGTCCATCAAGCGGCTGGCGGCGCCTCTCATAGTCGCCTCTTGCGTGTGCATAGCGCTGACCTCGGCCTTTAAAGCATACATGGATTGGAGGATCGGCCCCGAGATGCTGGATCGCGAGCGCCTCCCACTGCCGCACTGGGTTATGATGGGGGTGGGCGGGGATGGATCTTACAGCGGCGATGATTACTACTACTCAAAGAAGGTGCTTCCAGATATGGCGGCGCGGCGCGAGGAGATTCCAAAGGCTATTCGGCGGCGTGTCGAAGAACTCGGATTTTCGGGGCTGATAAGGCTCTTTGGGGTGAAGCTCGCTCGCGACTTCGGGGACGGCACCTACAACAGCTCGTATGTTCTGGATGATGAGCCTGTAAACGATTCGCCGCTTCACGCTCTCGTGCTCAATGCGGGGAAGCACCACGACGCTTTCAAGCATATCTGCACAGGCATGCTGTGCGCGCTGCAAATATGCGCCGTCATCGGAGCGATCCGCCAGTTCCGCAGGCCAAGCGCGCTTGCTATGCATCTATCATTGATGGGGTTGTATATTTTTTTGATGTTTTGGGAGTCTTCTTCACGGTATTCGCAGAATTTCATGCCCATTCTGATCCTGGCCGCAGTCTCAGGCTTCTCAGAATTCAATGATACGCGGGCGATCAATGCGCATGAGGCTAAGCAGGCGGGCTAAGCGCGTCTCCGGCTTGGCAAAGCCGCATATGAAAATGCCTCGCAGGCTGTGAGCTTGGCGCGATGCCGCATCGGCGTTTCAGCAGCCTCTGCGGCGCAATCTCGCAGATTGAGCGCTGTTGAAGCGCGGAATGTGCGAGGGCTAGCAGTTGCTGCATCTGACGATTCTGGAAAGGCTTTGGATGTTAATCCTAATATATACTGATCCGCATATGATGTTTCGCATTTTGGAGCTTGTCTGTACAGCCATGTTCCAGAATAGGATCTTTCAGTGCAAATATCAGTATATCTTTGGACTCTTTGAGAAAGCGCTTCCTCCAGCAGCTTTATTCCGAGAAGCTTCATATTACTATAAAATTCAACAGCGCAAAAACAGAGGAATCCTAAAAATAGGGTTCCTTATTCTTTTGAAATCCTATATCTCAGATATTATTTGAGAAAAATCAGTTTAAATGTCGTTTGTCTATTGTAGCATGAGAAGATGTATGATATATTTATAATAGGTAATTGATACAAATAAAACAGTAATTTGGAAGAAATGAAAGGCGGTATTTTAAATAATGCTCCAAACAATGTAAATCATTGTTAAAATGTCAATATATGATTTTCTATAAGTATAGCTTTATAAACACTTTAAACAACTGCAATAGCATCCTTGCAGTTGGCTTTGAACGTCGAATTAGGTGATTATGGCATAACTTTAGAGTTATTAGCTTGCCCTATAATCGAAAAAATTGATTCACAAAGGCATATGCCGATTTGCAGTCAAATGCGCATGGGAACTCATATGAAATTCAGTATAGCTTGCAAATCAAACGCATAGGAAGGGAGGGTTCAAGCATTGGCATGCATAAAAGAAGTCTCAAGCGAACCATTACTGCTGTTTGCGGCAATGCGTCTATCGAGTGCGCAACAGACTTCATTTATGCTGATGCGTAGCGTGAATTTTCTGCCAGCGGTTGGATTATGCAGCGCTCAATCAAGAATGCAGGCTTTAAGCCGGTAAATTTCATTCCCAATCAATGAATGCTGTTTTGCATATGAAACTGCCTGCTTTGGGGCTTGACTCAGCAGATATGGATTAAGAAGGCTCAAGATAGCCTAATTAGACTGAAAATCATTGTAAACCGATTTGCAGTCAAATGTATACTGCTTTTCATATAAACTACCTTTTTTGGAGCTTGATTATACAGGCTTCTATGGATAAACAAGCTCCAAAAAAGGAACATTTGATGAAAAGCGGTATACCTGCTTTGGAGCTTGACTGTCCACTGAATGGTGCGAAATGCCGAAATCGGCATTTTGCACTCGCTGTATAACCAAGCTCCAAAATAGGAACTTTAATATGCAAATCAGTATAACTGACGCATTTGTTTCTCAAACATGAAGGATGGTCTCTATGAAAGTGCGAAAAGCAGGAGAAGCAGAAATGCGCCAGAGCCGCTTGGGATTATTTTTACGAGATGTTTGGCGCAATAAGGTTTTGCTGTTAATGATCTCGCCCGCAACACTGTATTTTATTTTGTTCTCCTATATTCCAATGCCTGGAATAATAATCGCCTTCAAGAATTTCACTTACAGCGGAGGCGTTTTCGGATCTCCCTGGGTAGGGCTGGACAACTTCAGATTCTTTTTCATCTCTGGGGATGCGTTCAAAGTAACGAGAAATACCATTGCTTACAACATAGCTTTTTTGATCACAAATACAGCTCTCCAGTGCATGTCTGGGATCATGCTTTCGGAAATGATCGGAGGCCGAATCAAAAAGCTTCTTCAGTCGGTTATGTTTCTTCCGTACTTTGTCTCATGGGTCGTAATAGGCGCGTTTTTGTACAATCTAGCCAACTTCGAATATGGCTCCCTAAACACTTTGCTCCGCCAGCTTGGCTTTGAAGCTGTTGATGTATACGGCAACACCGGTGCCTGGAAGTACTTGCTTGTCATTTTGCGGGCTTGGAAAGATATCGGGTACGGGACAGTCATATATCTTGCCGCCATTATGGGCATAGACCAGGAAATATATGAGGCGGCGGACATCGACGGAGCCAATGTCTTTACGAAAATCAGAGTTATAACGCTGCCTTTTCTGCTGCCGACGATAATCACTTTGACGCTGCTGGGGGTCAGTCATATCTTCCGCGGTGATTTTGGCATGTTTTACAATGTTGTAGGCAACAACGGAATGCTTTTCGATGCGACTGACGTCATAGATACATATGTGTTCCGCTCACTGCGACAAACGCAGGAGTTTGGCATGTCAGCTGCAGTGGGCGCGTATCAGTCTGTTTTCAATTTCGTCTTTATAGTTTTAATAAACTGGCTGGTGCGCAAATTTCAGCCGGAATATGCGCTATTCTAGGAGGCTGATCCAATGCGAGCGCTTAAAAAAAGGAAAGGTCATATTCGCATGGGAGCGGATAAGGCGGCTTTCAATGCAATCAGCTATGCGTTCATAGTCATAGCGGCCTCTGCGTGCCTGTTGCCGTTTCTGATGATTATCTCGGGCTCCTTCACAGCTGAAGAATCCATATACCGAGACGGATTCCGGCTTATTCCAAAGGTGTTTTCGCTGGAGGCGTATAAAATTCTCCTGAAATCACCTGACACGCTGATTAACGCTTATGCCGTGACAATTGCCGCAACGCTTGCGGGAACGTTTCTGGGCCTTTTTTTCACCAGCATGACGGCATATGTCCTTTTGCGGAAGGATTTTCCTTGGAGAAACCAATTCGCTTTCTTTTTCTTCTTTACAACGCTGTTTTCCGGCGGGCTCGTCCCTTGGTACATCCTGATGGTGCAGTACTTGAAGCTTAAGGACAACCCTATAGTCCTGGTTCTGCCCGGCCTGTTCAGCGTCTTTTACATACTTATTATGAGAAACTTCATGAAGAGCATACCTGAGGCTCTGATTGAGTCCGCCAAAATTGACGGCGCAGGAGATTTTTATATGTATCTGCGGATCATCCTGCCGCTATCCGGACCATCGCTTGCGACAATCGGCTTGTTCATCGCTCTCGACTATTGGAGTCAATCACCCCATAGCTAAAGCTAGGGGCTTAGCAATAAGTCCTGATTGACTAGCCTAAGCTTCCATCGAGAAGCTACGCTGTCCAAGAATACATAGGTACTCCGGAGCGTTTGCTCCAGCTCCGGACACTACGGCCTGTGGCTGAACAGTCCTCTAGGGGAAGAGACGGTGCTGCAGGCATACAAAACCTTGGAA
>JAISZB010000068.1 GCA_031269465.1 Clostridiales bacterium
ATTATGCATATCGGGAATATTATAAAGGAAAATAGACAGAAATTCAATAGTTTTATGGCATTGACTAAATTAGATGTAATATACCATTAATTGTAAATAAACTCATGACTGTCAAGTGAATCTGAATTTTGTGAAATATTACCTTCAAATCCCATTTTCCATTATTTGACTTATGAAAACGCTCATTTAGAGTATGATGTCTTGCCGTACAATGGCTATGCGTTAGGCTCCACGGGATCAGTGACGCGGGCGCTGCGGAAATGGAACGCCTGCCGGAGGGGCGGGAAGAACAAAGAATATCAAAAGAAACTCCAGTTGCGGGCAAATCAAGACTTTAAGCGGCTTGGTGAAAGGAGGCCCGCCAGGCAGCGCCGTAATGCGAGGCCTCTGATATGCTGATGCGCACGGGAAATCCCCCTATCCTTCATATGCCTTAACCTCATAATGGGTCTGATGCCTTGGCCGCGACCTATCCGGACTAAAGCCTGACATTGTTCTATCTAAATACATAGATCCTCGAATTTTAGCGTTAAGTTTTTCCCCCATCTCCGCCCTCCAAGTTTGCATGCCTGGCAATTAGGCGCTATAATGAAATAGTTGCTTCATGCATGGCTTTTTGAAGCTGGCATGCGCCATGGCATAATCGCAAAAGCGTGTTTCTCTTCTTCCACGCCTGCATGCTAAAGTTTTAAACGGTTTTCTTGAAAGTTGAAATACGCCGTAAAGCGCCGTACTCCTCTTGATTGCCCTAATGCTTTGGGATAGGGCGCGGTTTCTTTGCGTTGGAGTTTGTTCTGAGGCTTGACAATACTGATTTGCATATGAAAGCTCATATTTTGTAGCTTGACTATATAAATCAAGCTCCAAAATAGGTGGATATGAAAGCAGAGCGGTACAATTGCGGATAGGATAGTTATGAATAACTGCCGCTTAACTCTCTCTGAAAAATTAAAATTATTTTGAAATATTTTATGCTTATTTATATCCTAGCAAAAATACTGTATAATATTCATTATTCAGTTAGTTGTCTAGAGCTGTGCTATCAATTTTAAACAATTCGCCATAAAAAAGAGTTTGGCGTTTATAAAGGCGCTTCCAGCTTTAGCTTTACAGCGGCGTATGGAAACGCGAAAGGAGGCAATTCGGGATGGAAAGCTACAACAAGGTTCAGGTGGCCATTTGCGGCGAAGTAATTACGCTTGTGTCAAATGAAGATGAAGCCTATATCAGAAGGCTTGCTTCATACATTGACGGCAAGATGAACGCTATGCCCAATTCAAAGGCCAACATCCATCCCACCGCGCGCGGCATTCTTACAGCGATAAACATAGCCGACGACTTATTCAAAGAGCGGGAAAATGCTAAGCTTCAAGAAGGCGCTGGGGACAAAAGCGAAAACGCCAGGCTCCGAGCATTGGCGGAGGATCTTCAAAAAGCGCTGGATGACGCGCGAGACGATTTATTCCTGACCCAGGACGACTTGGCAATGACTCAGGCAGATTTGGCCAGAGCCCACAGCAAGCTCAAGTCCTGCGAGTCCGAATTGGAAAAGTCCAAAGCGGAATTGGCGGCTGCGAAGGAGGAGCTCGCCATATTTCAGGATGATTATGCAAACATCCAAGACGATTTTCAAATTGCTCAAAACGATTTGTCCAAAACCCAGGATGATCTTGAAAACTCACAGGATGAGCTGGCAAAGGGGCAAAATGAGTTGAAGTCTCTCCGAGACGCCTTGCGTGCGTCCGAAGACGCCCGCAAAGCGTCTTCGGATACTCTTGAGAAAGTCTCCAGAGAACTGATTAAGGCAAAGGCGGATTTTACAGAATGCCTTGAAGAGTGCATAAAAGCCAAGTCAGAGTCAATCCGGGCTGAAACCGAATTGCGCGAGGCTCGAATTGAGCTAGGCGAAACCAAGGAATATCTTGAGCTGGTAGAAGCGGATCTCGAAGAACGCAAAAAAGCCTCCTCAGCAGCCTTTCCAGCCATTTTGGCAGATGCCAGAAAAAATAGCGTCAGAAAGGAAGCTACCGCCAAAAGCAGATGAAAAATAACAATGAAAAAAAGCCGGAGCTGCTCGCCCCGGCCGGAGATCCAGAAAGCCTTGAAGCGGCAACCAGCCAGGGATGCGATGCGGTTTACCTGGGGGGAAAGCTCTTCAGCGCCAGGGCGAGCGCTCAAAACTTCACAGAGGACGAGATATTCAGCGCTATAGACTTCTGCCACTTGAGAGGAATAAAGGTGTACGCGGCGCTAAATACCATTTATAAGAACCGGGAGCTGCCGGATGTGCTTGAAACAGTTTGGAAGCTTGCTTGCCGCGGCGCCGACGCCTTCATCCTGCAAGACATCGGCGCAGCCTCAGCCATCAAGAAGTGCTGGCCCCAGCTGAAGCTCCACGCAAGCACCCAAATGACGGCCCAGACGCTTGACGACGTCCTGTTTTTGGCTGAGTCCGGATTCAGCCGAGTCGTTTTGAGCCGCGAGCTTGCCCTTTCAGAAGTGAAGGCCGCAAGCCGGATTATTGAGACGGAGGTCTTCATCCACGGCTCTTTGTGCGCAAGCTACTCCGGTCGATGCCTTATAAGCGCGGCGCTTGGATGCCGAAGCGGCAACAGAGGCAAATGCGCGCAGACGTGCAGGATGAGGTTCAGGCTCGAGGAGGACGGCGCAGAGGTTTCAGACGGCTATCTGCTCAGCGCTAAAGACATGATGACGCTTGACATCCTGCCCGAAATAATCGACTCCGGAGCGTCCAGCCTTAAAATAGAGGGCAGAATGAGAGGCGCCGCATACACGGCCTGCGCTGTATACGCGTACAGGCAGGCCCTGGACGGCCTTGCGGAAAACCCTGAAGCGCTGAAAAATGACCTCCTGCAAGTTTTCAATAGAGGCGGCGGCTTCTGCCAGGGATATTTCAAGACTCACGCAGGCAAAGAAATGATTAGCGTGAAGACTTCAAGAAATACAGGCGTCAAAGCAGGATATGTGAAAAGCTGGAACGAGAAGAAAAAAAGCTGCCTTGTTCAAGCTTTGGTCGATTTCTCAGCCGGAGACGGACTGGCGGTAATGACGCAAGAGGAGCCTGTCCCCGGCTGCCGGGTGAACCGCCCCGCCAGAGCCGGCGAGGCTTTCTTTGCTCCTGTTTCCGGAAAAATAAGAAATGGGGATCCGGTATACAAGACCTTTGACAAGGCCTTAAACGACAAGCTGCTTAAACTGTCTAAGGCAAGCCCTAAGAAGATGGCGCTTCGCGGGGAGTTCTCCGCCGACGCGGGCAAGCGCGCCCGACTGGCTCTTTATTTCGAAGGAATTTGCGCGGAAGCTTTTTCAGAGGTTCTTGAGACGGCGCAAAGCAGCCCTTCTTCAGAGGATGAAATAAAAAAGCGCCTGTCCAAAACAGGCGCCTCTCCCTTTGATATTGCATGGTCTGAGTTTAGGGTTGGAGAAGGGTTGTTTTTTCCCGTCTCCTCAGCTAACAGCCTCCGGCGCGAAGCGATGGAAATTGCGTCCGGCCTCATCCTTGAGAGCCGCAGAAGGGATCTCAAGGCATTCGACATCTCATGCGCCCCTAAAAAATCCTGCGGCGGGAAAAGTCTTAAGCTTCTAAGCGTTTATGTCCAGAATTCGGTGCAGCTTAAAGCGGCGGCTCAAGAAGGAGTTGACAGGATTTCACTTCCGCTTGGAGCTTGCGGGGATCTTTCAGGCGCCTTGAGCTTATGCGAAAAATACGGCGTCAGCCTCTTCATTGCACTTCCAGATATTGGCCCCTGCAGCGAAAATGATATAAAAAGGCTTGAGAAAACAGGCATCGAAGGCTACACCGTCAGGCAGTGGGGCCAATTCAAGCTGCTGGAAGAAAGCAAAAAGAAAAAGCACGCAGATTTCACCTTTCCTATATACAACAGGATTTCCTTGGAATTTATTGAAGATTTCGCTGATACCGCAACGCTGTCTCCAGAGATGAAAATAGATGAAATAGAAGAGACGGCTGATGAGAGATCCGAACTCATAGCCTACGCAAGACTGCCTCTTATGACTACAAGGCAGTGCCCGGTCGGAAACTTTATCGGACAGCGAAGCGAAGGAGGAAAATATTGCAGCTTAAAAGACAATTTCGATCATGGCTACGTTATTATAGACAGAAAGAATATAAGCTTCCCTCTGGAAAGGGACTGTGAACGCTGCGTATGCCACGTGCTGAACTCAACGCCTCAGGACTGGCTGAGCAAAGCCCGCGATGCGTCAAGGCTTCCCGCAGGCAGGCTCGGACTGCACTTTCATGGAGAGGACTGCGCCTTGATTGAATCGGCAGTCGGAAAATGGGTCGCCGCCTTAAGAGGAGGCTTTTCCTGCGCGCAGGAAGGCGCATTCACTTACGGGCTTCTTTTCAGGGGCGTGGATTAGTCTGCGGGCAAAAGCATCACGCGTTTCATCGCCCGCGGCTGCCTTCCCCGCTTTCGGCAGCGAATAAGCCGGAATAATGTTCCACGGGCCGCCCGCAATTGAGTCGGCGAGCATATGCTTTATGCGCATATGAAAGCTTCGAGATCGAAGCTTGAAAGTTCCGTTTTCGGAACTTGATTATGCAGCGTGAAACGCGGATAATCAAGCTCCGAAATCGGTGCATCCAGCTTCGCATCCGCGTGCTGCCTGCCAGCGCAATTCGGCGCCTCATACTTACAGGCGGTGATTCGAATGTTTCAGCTAGCTATTATGTTTTGCAGATACCTTTTTCTGTTCTACATCATTTACTTCCTTTGGGAAGGCGTTATGTACCTGGTCAATGAGCGCGGCATCAAAAAGCTTGACAGCCGGATTTCTGTGGCAAGCCAGCGAGTGTCCATCGTTTTCATGCATCTCACCGGTTTTCTCATCCTCGCCTACAGGCCGGGCGAACTCAGCTTCGATCTCGAAGTGCTCAAGGCTGCCGGAGCGGGGCTTGCCTTTCTTCTGTTAGGCCAAGTTCTGGTCAGCCTTTTCTATAAGAACAGCTGCCCTCTTTTATGGAACGGCATGTTTTTTCTCTTGGATCTAAGCATCATTGTCCTTCAAAGAGTGGATTCAGACGGAGTGATGCGTCAGCTTGCCTTTATAGGCATCGGATTCGGCATGATGCTTTTGGTTCCAATCATATTCAAATTAGTGCCTAAATTTGAGAAGCTTGAATTCGTCTACCTGATAGCAGGCTTCATTCTCCTCATTCTTCCGTTTTTTTTCCCGAATGAAAAAAACGGCTCTCTCAACTGGGTTGTTATAGGATCATTCAGCTTTCAGCCTTCTGAAATAGTGAAGTTCCTTTTTGTGTTTTACCTTTCTTCAGTGCTTAGAAAATCACTCCATTTCAGGGATCTCATTTTCCCTGGGGCGGCGGCCGCAGTCTTCGTCCTAATCCTGGTTCTGCAGAATGACTTGGGTGGAGCCCTCATCTTCTTTATGACTTTCATGGTTCTGCTCTACATCTCAACCGGAAACAAGCCTCTGGCCCTCGCCGGAATGCTAGCGGCATGCGGCGCTTCTTGGGCGGCCTACCGCCTATTCAGCCATGTGCAAACTCGCATAGTCGCCTGGCAAAATCCCTGGGCTGATCCATACAACAGAGGGCATCAGATACTCCAGTCCCTCTTTGCACTGGGAACGTGGGGCCTCCTTGGAAGCGGGCTGACAAGAGGAATCCCTGGATACGTGCCTGTCGTCAAGAGCGACTTCATATTTGCGGCGATCTGCGAGGAATTCGGAGGAATTTTCGGAATGGGAGTAATAGGCGTATTCATGCTCGTTTTCTATCGAGGCGTAAACGTCGCTCTCAGGTGCAAAAGGCCCTACTACAGCCTGCTTGCGGCAGGTTTCACGAGCATTTTGGCCTTTCAGTCCTTTTTAATCCTCGGAGGAGTCATAAAGTTCATCCCGCTTACAGGCGTAACGCTCCCGTTTGTGAGTTCGGGAGGAAGCTCGGCAATCGTCTGCATAGCCATGATAGGCATACTGGAATGGATTTTTAAGGAAAGCGCGAAGACAGACGACGAGATCTTGGCGGAAAGGATGAAAAGCTCAGTGCCGGCAGGCCCCAATCCCTTGATATAGAGATGATCCTGAAGCTATGCGCGAACCCCCTTTAATCCAATTTTTTCAAAATTCAGAAAAGCCTTGTCGGATTCGGCCTCAAGCATTTCCGCCTTCGGCGCTAAAGCCCAATCGCCCCCAAGTCCACCCACAGCGCCGGCCTGACGCAGCACATCGGCTCAGACGCCAGAGCGCCCAAGTACACAGGCTTTCCGTCTACATGGACAAATGCCTGGGTATTCTCCAATACTCCGGGGGTGCGAAGCCACCACCACTCCGGCTGGCCTCGGTAGACGCCTACTCTGGAGGCGTCATCCTCAAAGTACTCCTCCACCTCGTCCAGGCTCAGCAGAAAGACCAAATCCTCAGTGTCAGGCTCATCTTCAAACGGTTCATACCCTTTGACTTTTTGAGCCTTATTTTTTATCTTTGCAGGCTCAATGACGCCTTCCAAGTGAGTAATGAACTCTGTGTTCAGCCACTGCCTCAACGGGCTTGAAACCCAGGCGGACTTTTCTCCTTCTTCATGAAAAGGCCTTTTGCCGATGCAGCGATCCGATATCAGAAGCGCAAGCCGGCCCCTTACGCTAAGCACCCTCCAATCCAAGGTTCTGCCGTTGTAGTCCCCAAAGGTGACGATATCTCCCGGAAGCACCTTTCGCGGCATATTGAGCGGCTCAGCTTCGGTCTTCACTCCAAGGCCGCTTATGCTTCCTTGAATGCCGTTAATCTGCTCCTGCATTCCAAATACTTGCTCCCAGATTACAGTAAGCTGATCCTGCATCTCTCTGATTAGATGCTGCATCCCACTTGCCAGTTCATGAGTTTTCGCCATTTGCTCCTTAATCAGCGCAATCTCAACGTTTTCTGCCTCGTTAGGCTCTTCCAGCGCCATATTTGCACCCCCGGTACAGCAGAATTTCAAGCATTCCATACCGATTTGCAGTCAACTGGAAATTTTCTCATGCAAATCAATATAAAAACTGTACGTTTTCCGAAAGGCGATGCGAGCTTTGATTATAATGAACTCTAGCGAAGCGCAAAAGCGCTTCTGCAAGCCGTCGCATCGTCTGAGCACCACCTATACTGCTTTTCATGTAAAATTACCTTTTTGGGAGCTTGATTATACAGCGTGCGCGAAATGCGGATTATTGGCATTTGGCACCATTCAATGGATAATCAAGCTCCAAAAAATGAACATTTGATGAAAAGCTATATCCTCGTTGCATTTTGCGGCATAAAGCGCAAATTTTGTCTTATTGTGCAATATATGCAGTTTTTTTCTATCCCCAGTTAAGGCCTGATGCCCTAATGCTCAGGAACGATTTCCAGTTCACCTATGGCTTATTGCAGATATCTGCATGTTTTACTTATTTTCCTCATTATTATATCATAAACGCCTGGAAATGAAATCAAAACATATGTTTCTGCATAATTCGCATCTAAGAGCATGAACAGGGTAATTCGCTAAATTGCCAGGATAAAAGGAACGCAACCTCTAAGGAGAATTTCAATGGAAAAAAAACTGTTTTGCGAGCTGGGTCCGCTTGCCTACGCAGTATCAGTGAGCAAAGAGCGAGCTAATCGAAATATAAAGAATCTGCTGGGAAAAGAAATCTACAGCAGGCAAAAGGCAAGCCCTCTGCCAATTGCGATTTGCAGGCATAAATCCTTAATCAGGCGCAAACTGGGAAATGTCGACATGTCTCTTCAGGAGAACAAGGCTGTGAATTTAGCCTTGACAGCGCCGAAGATCGACGGGGTGCTGATAAAGCCGGCAGAGACCTTCTCGTTCTGGAAGCTGGCAGGCCGCTGTACAAAATCCAAGGGCTACCTCGAGGGGCTTGCCATATCTAACGGCCGGCCTTCAAGCGCCATCGGAGGCGGCATGTGCCAATTCACCAACCTCATCCACTGGCTGGTTCTGCATAGCCCATTGGAGATTACAGAGCATCACCACCACAACAACTTGGATCTGTTTCCTGACTTTGGCCGCCAAATTCCCTTCGGCTGCGGAACTTCAATCTTCTACAATTATCTGGATTACCGATTCGTAAATAACACTGAAAACACTTTCCAGCTTTCAGTTGGAGTAGACGGTCAATATCTCTGCGGAGTGCTGAGGGCTGCTTTTCCGATTGGACATTCCTATCACATAATCGAAAGAGATAAGCATTTCGTTCTGGAAAACGGCCAGTACTTCAGAAGAAATAAAGTTTACAGGCAAATAATCGATAAGAGGACGGGAAATGCGGTTTCAGAAAGCCTCATAAGTGAAGCTGACGCCAAGGTTCTTTACGATCCAAAGTTGATAGGTTCGGATATGCCGCTTAAATCTTAATTATACCGATTTGCGCTCAAATGCGCTTAACTTGAAGCTTTATCATCCACTTTGCAGCCAAGGCGAGAAATAGGCAGTTTCCTATGCAAATAAGCATAGTCATGCCGCCCATCTATACTTATTTTCTTATAAAATTGCCATTTTAAACTTGATTATGCAGCGAATGCGATTGATATCGGCATTCCGCGCCGCTCGATGGATAATCAAGTTCCAAAATAGGAACATTCATAGGGAGGGTGATATGGTTGATTCAGGCGGCGCGATAAAGCTGCTGCGCCAGCTTTATCGCTCTGCTTGCAAAAAAGCCTGCGTTTTAGTATTATTTTCTTATGAGCATCCAAGGCCTTGCCCGCAGACGCAAGAAGCTTTGGCTCTTTCAGGCGCCGCCAGCATGCATTGGCAAGAAGCGGCGGCTGCATTCTTAAATATGCTCAACGCTTAATTTTAGAAGCAATGTCGAGCTTTCAAGGCTATACCCGTCCGACTTGCAGCCAAGCGCATCTATTTTTAAGCTTTATTATCGGTACGAAATGCCGATATCAATCGCACTCGCTGTACTGCCAAGCGGCGAATAGGCGCTTTCATATCCAAATCAGTATAGCATCAGCAGGAAATGGAAACTGCATCAGGCTCAGGGGTGAATTGAAATGGACGCAATAATTGAGATTCTTCAAAGGGCAATTAAAGCAAACGGAGCAAGTATCCTTCTCTCATCGCCAGATATCGTAAAAAAGATGCTGCTGGATGAAGGAGCGCAAAGAAGCCAGGCGGTTCGCGTCAAAGCCGCCCTTAAAACAGGATGGCTGAATTCGCTCTTAAAGGCTCGGGACTTTCCTGTTGACTGCAAGGATCTTTTTTTCAAGATAAAAGCGATATCCGAAGACACAGGCTATTCTTTTGAAACCGCCTTAAACGCTGCGTACATCATTATTAAAGCCGCCGGAATTAAAGTGGATCTCAGGGAAGAGAAAATAATAAGCCTGCTGGAGAAGTTAACGGAAATCGGCCTCAATGGTGGCGGCAGCGCGCGTGAAGAGTTTGAAGACGAAATCTTTGAGGACGGACGGATTGAAGACGATGAGTATGAAGACTGCAATCCAGGCGGCGAATGGGCTGAGGACAGCTTTGAAACGGCAGACCCTTATTGCATTCTTCAGGCAAGCGCTTTTTTCACGCTCTTCGGAAATCAGGAAAGCTTAAATGCAAATGATGAACCAACCGCGAACTATAAGCCAGGAGACAAAGATGAGCCTAGCCTGGGCAACACCCGGGAAAATCAAGATCTTTTAATAAAGGCCTGTTTGTCAAACATCCTTTCGGATGTGGAGCAATTGAAATCAGTTGCGGAAAATGGCGATCCCTTCTCTCAAACAATGCTTGGACATCTCTATGAAGAGGGCATCTGCGTTGGCCAAAGCATCGACGACGCTCTCAGCTGGTATCGTAAAGCGGCGGAGCAAGGCTATGCCGACGCCCAGCTCAGCCTGGCTGAATGCATGATGGAAGGCAAGGGAATGCTAAAAAGCGCCGCTGAAGCCGTAAAATTGTTCAAGCGAGCCGCAGCCCAAGGCAACCCTGACGCCAAGTACAGGCTGGGACAATTGTATGAAACGGGCGATGGAATTGCGCAAAGCGCAAAAGAAGCTGGAAAGCTTTATTTGGAGGCTGCCGAAAAAGGCGTCTGCGAAGCGCAGCTCAGTCTCGCCCAAATGCTTGAAGAAGGGCGGGGAATGCCCCAGGATTTCAAGGCGGCTATTTTCTGGTACGAAAAAGCGTCCAAGAAAGGCGATCTTTCCGCAAAGGTAAATCTTGCCCAAATGTATGAAGAAGGCCGCGGCGCCGAGGTTGATTTGCCTAAAGCCGCAAGGCTTTACACCGAAGCTGCTGAACTCGGAGATGCCATGGGTCAGTTTTTCATCGGCCAAATGCATGAGCTTGGCTATGGGGTCGAAATGAACTGCGAGCTTGCAGCCAAATGGTACGAGAAATCCGCGGAGCAAGGCGACTCAGACGCGCAGTACAATCTGGGCCGGCTTTATGAGTCGGGCGCGGGAGTCGAAAAGAACTATGAAAAAGCGGCGCATTGGTTTAATGAGTCTGCGGGTCAGGATGACGAGGAAGCCATGCATGCCCTGGGACGCCTCTACGAACTCGGCAAGGGCGTTGAGAAAAGCGCTCGGACTGCTGCGCAGTGGTATAGGCGGTCTGCTGAAATGGGCTGCGCGAATTCACAGCATCGTTTGGCTTTGATGCTTGAATCCGGCGAAGGCGTGGACGAAGACATCGCGGAGGCCGCTTCTTGGCACGAAAAGGCCGCGGGGCAAGGCCATGTGAAATCGGCCCACATTTTGGGACAAATGTATGAAACCGGGCATGGAGTCGCGCAGAATTTAGGCATAGCCTCAAAATGGTATTCAAAGGCCGCAGAGCTCGGATATGCCGCCTCGCAAGTCAATCTTGGGATTTTCTATGAAAATGGATCAGGGGTTTCCAAAAACGTTGATTTAGCCGCGAAATGGTACATCAAAGCAGCTGAGAACGGGCATTCAACAGGGCAGTTCAATTTAGGCGCCCTCTATCAAAGCGGCAAGGGCCTGGCCAAAGATTTCGAGAAGGCGGCCTTCTGGTATGCGAAGGCTGCCGAACAAGGCGACCTCGATGCATGCGCTTGCCTGGGAGATTTGTACGCGCAGGGAAGCGGCGTAAGGCAGGATTACGCAGAAGCCGTCAAATGGTATGAAAAATCGGCTGCCGACAACAACTGCGCCGCAATCCTGGGCCTTGGACATCTGTACGCAAACGGCCGCGGCGTGCCGCAAGATCGCTTGAAAGCCTCAAAGCTTTATGAAAGGGCGGCTATGCTCGGCAGCCGCGATTCCCAGCTGGCGCTTGCAGCTCTTTGCGAATGCGAGGAAGGCATCCCCAACCATTTAGAGCAAGCTGTAAAATGGTACAAAAAAGCGGCTGAAGGCGGAGAGCCGTCCGCCATGTGGCGTCTGGCAGACATTTTCCTTTCGACTCTCAAGGAATTTGATCAAGGCGCGGCATGGCTGCGAAAAGCTGCGGATATGAAAGTGCCTGAAGCTGAAGTGTGGCTTGCCATTTTGCTGGAAGAAGGCAAATCTATAAAGCAAGATTTGGAAAAGGCGGCGGAGTATTACAAATCCGCAGCAGAGCAGGGAAACCTGCAGGCTCAGTACAATTTGTCCCTTATGCTATTAGATGGGCGCGGTTGCCCGGAAAACGGCGAAGAAGCGATTTCCCTGCTGAGTAAATCGGCTTCAGGAGGGTTTGCGGATTCGAAGGAAGCCTTGGGGCTAATCTATGAAACGAAGCAGAAGTACGAGCTCGCGGCCAAATGGCTCAAAGAAGCTTCGGAACACGGCAAGGCCAAGGCCGGGCTCCACCTGGCAAAACTGCATGAATACGGCTTAGGCGTGGAAAAAAATCTGAAGACGGCCGCGAAATATTATTCTGATTCCGCCGCTTTAGGAAACGCCGAAGCTCAGTACAACCTCGGACGCATTTACGACTACGGATTAGGAGTTTCGCAAAGCGACAAGCTAGCCGCGCATTGGTACGGCAAGGCAGCGGAGCAAGGCCATCCTGACGCGCAGTGCAGTTACGGAGTCATGCTCGAATGCGGCCAGGGAATGGAAATAAATATGGAAAAGGCATTCGATCTATATGCCGCTTCAGCTCAACAGGGCAATATAGAAGCGGAGTTCAACCTAGCACTCCTTTACGAAAGCGGATCAGGCATCGCTAAAAATGATTCTCTAGCGGCATTTTGGCACAAGAAGGCGGCGGATCAAGGACATGTCAAAGCCCAGCTCCAACTCGCCGCCATCTTTGCGCAAGGCTGCGGCGTCCCTCAAGACTATGAAGCGGCGGCTTTATTGTATCTTAACGCCGCCGAGAAAGGAAGCGCCGACGCTCAGTATGCGCTGGCAAGCTTTTACGACGCGGGCTTGGGCCTGCCTCAAAGCAGCGAAAATGCTGCAGCCTGGCTTCTCAGCGCCGCAGAAAAAGGGCACAGGGAAGCGCAGTACAACCTGGCGCTAGCTTATGAGCAAGGCCAGGGAGTTCAAAAAAGCTATGAAAAAGCCGCTCAATGGTATGAAGCGTCAGCTTTGCAGGGAGAGTCGAGCGCGCAGTACAACCTCGGCGAATTGTATTATTACGGCCAAGGCGTTTCGCAAAACTTCAAAACAGCTGCAAAGTGGTATGAAATGGCTGCCGCGCAAGGCGATTCCGACGCGCAGTGCATGCTTGGGTACATGTGCAAAAATGGAGACGGAATGAAAGCGGATCCCGCAAAGTCCAGCAGATGGTACGCTGCGGCAGCCAGCCAGGGAAACCCTTCCGCCCAATACAATCTGGCTCTCCTGTACTGGAGCGGCGCAGGCGTGGCAAAAAACGATGTGGAAGCTGCCAACCTTTATAGGAAAGCGGCTCTTCAAGGCCATGACTTGGCGCAGTGCAACCTGGGGGTCATGTATGAGCGAGGAGAAGGCGTTGAAAAGAACTTGCCTGAAGCTTGCAGATGGTACCAAGCTTCCGCAGAGTCAGGAAACGCTTCGGCCCAGTTCAATTTGGCCTTGATGATGGAAAGCGGCGCAACCTCCAAAAATATGGACGCGGCGCTGAAATGGTATGAGAAGTCCGCCGCCCAGGGCAATGAAAAAGCCAGAAGGAGGGTTGAGGAGTTGACTGTGCAGCCGTGACCGGATGCATTTTAATTGGAGCATCCCGCAGCGGCGCCAATCCATCCTCAGTCCAAGAAACAAGCGACGCGTAGACGAGCAAGGGCTTCACGCCGAACCACCGGGCGCTATGCCGATTTTCACCAAATGTTCCCTTTTTTGTTGATTATCCGTTGGAAGGCACGAAATTCCGATATCAATCGCACTAGCTGTATAGTCAAGCTCCAAAAAAGGTAATTTTCAATGAAAATCAATATATTAATCAACAAAAGGCTTAGGCGCTCAGTTCTAAGCCTTTTTGGTGCCAATATGCTAATCTGCATAGAAAATTGAGCTAAAATATATCGATTTTCATTCAATGTTCCTTTTTTTGTTGATTATACATTGAAAAGTGTACCTTGCCAGCATTGATCGCCAGACGGCATGCGGCAAGGGAGGCCAAAAAGCAAAAACCGCCCTTGAGATTTTTACCTGATGTACGCGCCTGCCCAGATATACTGCTTTTCATATAAAATCACCTTTTTTTGGAGCTTGATAATACAGCGGGTGCGATGATATTGGCATTTCGCACCACTTAATGGATAATCAAGCTCCAAAAAGGTATATTTGATGAAAAGCGGTATATTTCAGACGCCCCGCTATTTTCTCATCCTAAAATAGCGGATCAATGAATCCATGTCGAAATCAACATTTGATAGGATCGTTGCGGAGGATTTAAGCTTTCTGGCAACCTCTTCAGAAATGACATTGCTGCTTTTATACTTGATCTCGTGCTCAAAGCAAGCCCATATATCCATAGCTTGGGTTCTTATCTGCACTTCCGCAGGAATATATTCCGTAACAGACGCTATGGCTATAGGCACCTGGATTATTAGATGCAGGCTTCTATAGCCGCTCTCTTTAGGCTTTTCAATATAGTCGCTCCTTCTTAGGAGCACTATGTCATTCTGAGACAAAAGCAACTCAGCAAGCTCATAAATATCTTCAACGTAATGGCAAACTACCCTCAACCCCGCTATGTCAGTTATATACTTGGTCATGTTCTCTATTGAAACCGCTATCTTCTTCTTTTCCATCTTTTCAAGAATGCTTTTTGGCGTTTTCAGGCGTTTCTCTATATGATGCACTGGATTGTGATCCCGCATGGCGGCAAACTCGTCGCTTATGATTTCAAGCCTTGTGCCTACATCCTTGATAGCCGCGTTATATACTGAATACAGCCTGGCCGCCTGCTCTCTCCTGTCTTCCTCGGCGGCTAGACTCATGTCGAGGCTGATATTTTCAAGCAGGCCTTGAATGAATGAATTTTTTTCATGCACCATGACGCTTTCCCCTCTTTTTCTCCGCCGCGCCACTATGCGAAGACGCAATCCGCGTACCGATCCCAGGACGGCATTATGAATTGAAGAGCCGCAAATCCCGTCGTAAAATCGGAATCGCAAATGCGCGTCAGCATATAGAGCAAATGCATATCGATTCAAAAAGATTGGCAGATTATCGGGGTAAATTGCCAAGGGCGCGTTAAATTCAGAACATGATCAAGCTTGCTCTGATTTTAAAATGTTCCAGGACGCAGCCTTGAGAGCCTGTTTTGAAGTGGCGAAAACCCATGCAGCTGTGGCAGCTCCAAATGCGGGAATTTACCGCGTCATAAAGATTCACGCTATACCGATTTTCATTCAATGTTCCTTTTTTTCTTGATTATCCACTGAGTGGCGCGAAATGCCTGTACAGGCATTTTGCACTCACTATATAATCAAGCTCCAAAAAAGGTAATTTTATATGAAAATCAGTATATATAAATACCTCTCCAGATCGAAGCCGGCAATCAAAAAACCCCTCTACGCTCACTGATTTGAATATGAAAGTTTAGGTTTAATCGGTACATGTGACTGCAAACCGCCAGTGTACATGCTGATTCGCAGCAAATGAGCCCCAGGGTATAACTAGATAAGGCGATATGCAATATGCATTAATAGCGCCGCTATTACAGGCGTTCTAATTTCATATCGCTTAATTATAACCTATTTTTAGATAATCATCAATAGGAAACATGGTCATAATATACAATATTAAGAGAGATCTAAGCATATCATAGACATGTTTTTGTCCGTCATACTTAAAGCGGTTCGCGGGCGTCATTTCTGGACTTCATCCGCTGAAGCGCGCGGGAAAGCTCCGATTTTGATGATATGCAGATTTGCCGCCAAAGGCATGCCCGTTGCAGTCAAATGCATCTATTCTGAGCTTGGCTGTCCACTGGGCGCTGATATTCTTATATGCGTGACTTCAGCGCTTTCAAGGCGCGAAACGCCGATATGGCATTTCGCACCGCAGTATAGCCAGGACGCAGCACAGGCAGCTCCATATGCTGATTTTCACAGGAAACCGCTCAATATTTGATGAAAATCGGGGCAAAAACCAGCATGGGCTTTTTTAGTGAAGGCGGACAATCAATCTCCGCGATCACTGGCTTCGCATCAGCGCAACATCCCGAGGATGTCAATCTGCAACCGCTTCAATCAATCATTCGACTGCGGCAGCCTCTTCTTCCCGCCCTCTTTTTTTCCTCTGGAGCCAGCTTCTCTTTCTTCTCTTATAGCATCGCACTCAGGGCAGAACTCAGGTATGTTCTGCCAGTCTATATTGTAATATATAGTGTTCCCGCAACCGAAAAAGCCGTGGCCGGGGCAGGATTTCTTTTTCCATTTAGCTTCGTCGGGCTTGCGGGCGAGCTCCTCCACAGCCTTTTCGTACTTAGCTTGGCATGCGGGGCAAAAAGCGGGCGGCTTTTCGTCATCTGCGGCATAGACAATGATTTGCCTGCAACCCAGAGGCTTCTTGAATCCAGGGCACTTTTTAGCAAGATGCCGCTTGTCCTCCCCTGTTCCGCCGCACTGTTCGCATGCCACATACCCCTTCAAGGAATCTTCCCAAACATTGCCTTTCCCAAAGCAAACCTTGCACTGAGCATAGTTCATATAAAACGCTTCAATTGCTCCCCATATCTTTGAGGCAAAGGGGCAACAGCCGCTTCCTCCCTTCCGTCAATAAGGAATCTCTCATAAATATGCCGATTTACATATGAAGCCGACTGTTTGAACACGAGCGAGCGCGAATGCCGATATCAGAATCGCACATTTAAAGGCGCTGACTTCAGGCATTTAAAAATATCAGCGCCAGGACAGTCAAGTTCAAGATAGGGCTCATTAGACCGCAAACAGGCATAATATGAATTTCGGCATAAAGCTAAAGCATAGTCGCAGTCTAAGAATCAAGCTGTTTATTTAAATCCGTCCAGATCGCTTTCCAACTGCACCCAATATATCACATAAAAGCGGATAATTCAAGTGCATTCCCCAGTTAAAGAAGTTGAGGAGTCTTTCAATAAAATTGGGGGCATGTTCAAGACTTGAAATTTCTTTGTGAATTACTGTATATGAAGCGAATATTTGGCAATAATACTATATAATGCTTGATATATTGATTTGCATTTGAACTGCCAGGGGGCATTTGACTGCAAATCTTAATAATTCAATAGCCTCTTAATTAATAGCGCAGGCACGCGAAATAAGCTAAGATTTGCAGTCAAATGCACCTATTTAAATAGGCGCTTCGGCGCAAATCAGTATAATCAAGGGAGATGATAGCGATTATAAAAATCAGCCTTAAAAAAGAACTAAAAATCCTTGCCGCCTCGCTTGTGTGCGGCATTATACTTGCCATGTGCCTGGGCTACGCTACAAAGGCTTATTCCGAGACAGTGCAGGAAAGCATCGCTAAAGAAGTGCTGAGGTTCCATGTCCTTGCCAACAGCGATGAAGAGAAGGATCAAGAACTTAAGCTCAAAGTGCGCGACGGCGTCCTTGAAACGTTTAAAGAGGGCTTGTCTATGTCGTCTTCCGTAGATGAAACCCGCAAGTTTTTAAGCGCCAGACTCAATGATATTGAGGCGCGAGCTGAAGAGATAGTATTGGAAAACGGCTATTCATATAAAGTCTCCGCAAGCCTTTCACACGACTTTTTCCCGACCAAAACCTACGGAGACATAACCTTCCCTCCTGGAAGCTATGAAGCCCTTCGCTTGGTCATAGGCGAAGGAGAAGGCAAAAACTGGTGGTGCGTCATGTTCCCTCCGCTTTGCTTTGTGGATGTCACAAAGGGAAAGACTACCGATGAAAGCAAGTCGCAGCTCCAAAGCATAACTACAGCCAGTGAATACAAGCTTCTTTCTGATGACGCCAGAGAACAGGAAGTCACTGTAAAGGTGAAATTCAAAGTGGTGGAATGGTGGCAGAATATTCTGCGCAAACGCTCCGAGCCGGACGAACCCAAGCAGAAGAGCTATGTCTTGAAAGATTTGGCGCCTAAAGCCAAGCCTTCTGAAAAAGAATGAATTGTACAAGCAACTTTCAGCAAGCCTTCCCTCCTTCCTCTTTTCTATATAGAAAGAGCGGCCTTTAATCTGGCCGCTCTTTCCTTTTCTCTCCAAGGGGAAAATCGCCTTTTTTCGCGCATGAAGTTAATATGCCTCATTTCAATAAAACGTTTTTTTGCAGTAATCGTCATTATTTCTTACATTACGGCATTTTCCAAGATTATTTCCTTGACTGCGGGCTTAGGCTAAGCTATACTAAAAGCCAGCAGAGCCAATCTGAGATGATGCAAGAAGTTGCAAGGCTCTTCTCATGCTTTTCCGCATTGGAGAGCTCCAGCTGCATGGCCGGCTATACAAGCTTGGCGACAAACAGCCCGCCATCTGTGGATTTTGATTGCTCTTCAATATATCAGAGCCTCAATTGCAACTCCTTTCCATGCTTAAGTCTGAAGATGGCCATGGAAAGCCAAAATCACAAGAGCTATAAGGATTCATATTTCCGCGCTGATCGCGATTTTCGAATATTTCATTTTCATTTCACGGATTATTCTAGTGGTTATTTTGAAAATATTTTTTATCATATTATTGCTTATCACATTTTAAATTTGTCGTTATTTCATACATCAGACCCTTGCTTGAGCCATTTTTCATTCATTTTTCCTATAATTCAAAACATTTCAGATTATTTACTTAACATTGAGCTTATAAATCCAATTGATGCCTTGTAAGTTCTGTTCATGCCTAAATATATATACGGAATTACTAAATGTAGACTTTGTTTTCGTGCTTTTTTAGCATTGTCTTAATAAACAATCATAATTGCACCAGCAGTTACATAAGCGCGTATTTTGTTTTTATGTTTACATAGATCATTTATCACCATATGATCCAGCCGCTTTGAGCAGTTTCCGGCGCAATCTTCTAATATAACAAAACTATTGACAAATTAATACATGTTTGATATCATGGTCTTATAATTCTAGCCTCTCTTGTCTAGCTTGGTCGCATCACTGCTGATTTTCGCGAGAAAAGCGGCTGTCAAGAGATTCCTTCTGGAAATTGTTCATCGCCGCGCGAATTTTGGCGCCAAGCATTGAGAAGGCAGGAATAAGCATGTGCGTCTCATTCATGATTGCGCCGCAAATAGCGGTTTGCGGGAATGGCCCCCGATTTTTTGAAATATAAGTCGAAGAATTTTTTTGGGATAAGGCAGGTGAAAATATGGCAAAAGCGCTTAACGAACTGAATCATGAACTGCAAACAGAATTCAGCCAAGAACCAACGCTGGATCCTTCCAAATTTCCGGAACCCTATCCAAGCTTTACGATCTTGAAAGCTGGCAGCGATCAACTTCGGGACGCACAAAATGACAAAAATGCTGGCCAGAGATCACCTGACGCACCCGTCACCAAGTCTTCGGCCTCTAGCATGTACGATATGGAGTCTGCCAAGCCTTTCATCTTGGATTTGTACAAGCCTATACCAACCCCGACGCCGCCTCAGGACTTATTCCCTCCGAGGCCCGCGCCGAATTTTCTACAGAGCTCCCAGCAGAAATCAGAGGATATTAAGCAGATCCAGCTGGATCCGCCCCGCTTTCCTACTGCCATAGAACTCTTCGCTCAGACCGAGGCTCAGTTTCCAAAAGAGCTGCCGGCCCCTCCAGGGCCGAAGCCGCAGAACTATTATCAGCCTGAGGCGTCGAAGCCTTTGAAAGATCTCAACGCTAAGCCTCTTTCTAAAGACTTCTATTCTACAGCGACCTCAGCCAAGCCGCTTGCGCCCGGATTCTACTCTCCGGCAACCGACTACATAAGCTCCTCGTTTCCGCCTCCGGCCGCCGAAACTTATAAAACTCCTGCGGCGCCCAAGGCGTCTTACAAGCCTGGAGATTATTACGAGGCTCTCCAGAGGCAGAAAATGCAGGCTCAAAGAGCCGAACCGCCTGCTCAGGAAACGCCCAAGGCATTGCAGTTCGCTCCTGAGCCCTCCAAGTCCCCGCTGTATGAGCCGCCGAAGGCGGCAACATATGAACCGCCCAAGATGACTACATATGAACCGCTCAAGATAACACCGTATGAGCCCCTTAAAATAGAGACGCATGAATCTCCCAAGGCTGCATCCTATGAACCGCCCGCATCGCCGCCTTCTGCTCCTGAGTCTCCGTTTGCCCAGTATTTTCTGGATCTGCGCAAGATTGCGCCTTACACTCCGGAAATCCCCCCGCAAACGCAGCAAACTCCAGAGGCAAATCCAGCCCTGAGCGCCCGCGCTCCAGAGGCGAAGGCTCAATCAAGCCCTTATATGCCCGATGTGAAGCCGTCGCCGCAGACGTACATACCAGAAGCAAAGGTTCTGCATAATCCCTACGCTCCCGGACTCACTCCGCCTTACACAAGCGAGTATTCCGCGAAGCCGTCCGGAGGGAATTTTTACTCTGCAAAGCCCGGTTCACAGGAAAACGCGCAGATGCCGGCGCGAGGCTTCCCGCTGGAAGCTTCCTCCTTTCCAGCTGAAGCGCAGAACTACTTCAACGCTCAGCAAACCTATAATCCTTCTTCTGGCGGCATGAAGGCCGCCTCGCCAACCGAGGCCCAGCTTAATGACGCCTATATGGCAACAGCTGCAAGGCTTCAGCAGAGCGGATATAGGGCTCCTGATCCCCAAAACGGATATGGACGCCAGAATCTTCAAGACTATGCGCCATCGAGACAGGGAATTCCCGAATACACTCCGTCCCGGCAGGAATCCGAGGGCTATGCTCAGCCCCGGCAAGGCATTCCCGAATACACTCCGCCCCGGCAGGAATCTGAGGGCTATGCTCAGCCCCGGCAAAGCGATCCAGAATACATGCTTCCCGCGAGCCAGGACTCCCAGCCCAGAATGCCGGCCTTCGACTACAGCAGGCCGAAGCAGGCGAGCCAGGACTCCCAGCCCAGAATGCCGGCCTTCGACTACAGCAGGCCGAAGCAGGCGAGCCAGGACTCCCAGCCCAGAATGCCAGCCTTCGACTACAGCAGGCCGAAGCAGGCGAGCCAGGACTCCCAGCCCAGAATGCCGGCCTTCGACTATAGCAGGCCGAAGCAGGCGAGCCAGGACTCCCAGCCCAGAATGCCGGCCTTCGACTATGGGCAAACCCGGCAAGAAAAGCGCCCTGTTGCTTCTTATACACAGTCCAAGCAACCTCATGAAGAACCTCAAAAGGCGTTTGCTAATGACGAGCCGATTTCAAAGCAAACTTCCGCCGATTATGCTCCGCGTCAGACAAACCAAGATGATCCGCCTCAGACGCAGGATTTTGCTCAGTTGCGGCAGGCAAGCCAAGAGTTCGCGAATAGGCAGACGGCTCAATCTCCACTTAAGCCGCCTCATGAATATGTACAGTCCCTGACAAGGCCTACGACTCAAAGCGGCGTCAGGCCCAGCCAATCCCAACCAGGCTATGCCTTGGCGGCGCCTTCGCAGGCAGCAGGCGCAAAGCCTGTGCAAGGAAAGCAAAACGGCAAGATATCCCGAGTCCAGAAGACAAGGCATAACGGCAAGACCGCTCAGAATCAAGTCGGCGCCGCGCCTGCATCAAGCTATCAAAACACCGCTAATCCATATGGGCCGAGCGTATTCTCCAACCCGAACGCCTTCAGCCGCGTAGGCGCGCAAAACTTAAGCATCTTCAGCGCCGGAGAGAATCAGAAATACCTTGAAGAGCAGCATAGCGAAGGGCATGACCCTTATATGCCGCCTCAGCAGAATGGCCAGCCATCATACGAGCAGGTTCAAAACCTCACTCAGCCGAGCGGGCGCGCATACCAAAACATTCGGGATCCCGACAGCCAGGACAATCATGTTCTCCCGGAAAACCAGGCGCGCTATCCGGCTCCTAAAAGCAAGGAGCACTATGCATCCGCCAAGAATCAGGAACGCCATCCATCCACTAGAAGCCAGGGCAGCCACCCTTTTCCGAAGAGCCAGTCGGGAGCATCCCAGCATGCTGACGATGGCGCGTCCGAGCGCTTCGATGTATCAGCCATCAACAGATCATTCTTGGAGAATCCGGATGTAGTTCCCCATACTGTAGATCCTTCTCGAAAGAAAAGCTATCCGAAGGCTTCGTCCAAGCAGCAGCCTTACAGCGGCAAGCGAGAAGCTAGTAAACAGGCTCCCGGCAATAAAGCCGTCCAGAAAAGGCCTCCCGCAAAAATCGAGGATGGAGCTAAGAAGAAAAGGCCGATAACAGTATGGACCAGGGTTTCAGACGCTATATTTTACCTGGCTTTAGTGCTTATGGTGGGAGCGGCAGTCTATTACAACACAAGGGAGAACGGTCCGATTGTCCTTTTCAAGCATTCTATAATGACTGTGCTCACAACAAGCATGCAGAGCGTCTACCCCAAGGGTTCGCTGGTAGTGCTGAAAGAAGTTGATCCAGACACATTGGTTGAAGGCGATGACATAACCTACATGAAGGATCAGAGCACTTCAGTAACCCACCGCATTCAAGAGATTTTCGAAAACTATGAAAACACTGGCGCTAGAGGCTTCCAGACTTACGGCGTAAACAACGGCGCTCCGGATCAGGGGATTGTCCCCGCAATCCATGTAAGAGGGAAAGTGATCTTCCATATACCTAAGTTGGGCATGGTCATAGCCTATGTGGGCGACAACATCGTCCTCCTAGTGGGCATGTTCGGCCTTCTGCTCATTCTTTCCTTCCTGGTCAGAGGCCTGTTCAAAAACGACGACTTGCAAAGCGGAAAATCTCCCGGCAGCATTAAGAAGAGGAAGAGCAGCGAAGCATACTCCTAAAGAGCAAGAGCGGCAAGGCGCGCTCCTGATATATTCATACAGGGAAAAGCCTCATTCAGAATCACCAAGCAACCTTTGCAGCGCTTATCACTCTTATTGATACAATTTCCCAGAAAGGAGAAGCTGCCAAACAAGCAAGCGGTTTATCCCTTATGCACCGCCAAAGGTGCGTGCAATAAATAAGGAACGGTGGATCGAAAGATTCATCGCGCCCTTAAGCCTTCGGAGCAATACCCGAATAAAGCAAGCTCCAGCGGATTTAAAACCCAGCCCCGCAATTCAGCAGGCAAAATGACAAACGCTTCCCCCAAAGCGCATCGGATTATTTATGGCCGCTGATTTACAGGACAATACATAACGGGCAGTTTTTCAAGCTGCCTGCGCTGATGAGTGGCTTGAGCATTTCAAGAGGAGAGCGCAAAAGCTCTCATGCCTCCTGAAAATGAGCCGTTCAGCTTGCGGCATATTGAGGCAAGTTGCTCCGATGGCATGCAGAAGCATGGACTTTGAAGCTAAAAGTCCAGCTCCGTCGCACACTTTTATACATTCGCTAAGGCGCCTGTTTGGAGCGCGGTTTTCTTTTTAGCTGCGCTTAATGCTTAATTGATAAAGGCTAGAGGATGAATCTCTTGAGTGCCTTTATAGGCAGCGCTTAATTATGAGCAAAAAGAAAAAAATCATTGCTGTTTTCAGCATTCTCATTTCCGTAAGCATGTTGGCAAGCGGCACTTTCGCTTGGACTCAGATGGTTACCAAAACCAACGAATTCATCGGCTCTTCCAGCGGCAATATAATCCTACACGACGACTTTGATCCCGCGACAGGGCTGAAGGATGTATATGTGGAAAGCCTTGGTCCGAAAAAGACATTGTTCGTTCGGATAAAGCTAGGCGAATACATGAATTTGAATAGCTCCGACAAGCCTTCCGATTTGGAAGATCCTGAAATGTATCCGTCATATTACAAGCCGCATTTCCACGCAGGCATGATTTCACCTGAGGACTGCGGACAGGCCAATGACGAAGGCGATAAATTCCACGACTCCTTCAAGTGGACTGTGGGAGGGCAAAAATTCTACTACCCGGCAGTAGCTCCGGACGCGTCGCTCCTTGATCAAGATCCAGAGGCGGACGTTTTCTGCGACACAACCTACTATGACGGTTCTGAAACGTATGTTCGACAAACTCCTGATGCCAACCTTATAAGCATCGACTCATACAATTCATTAAGCGATGCGGAGAAAAAGGCTCTTACAGCCTGGATTATGGACAAGGACGGATTTGCATACTGGTCCCAGCCTTTAGGGGAAGAGTCCGAAGGCACAAGCATCACCCCTGAAACCGGGTTGCTCCTGCATCATGTAGAAACGCTCGACTCCGCAAAGGATAAAGATTTTTACTACGCGATAAATATCAAATGCGAGGCCGTAGACCACTCAGATCTTCTCATGTGGACAGATGACGGCGACTCAATTGACCCCATCCTTGGCGTCAAGCAGGGAGTCCCTTCAGTTGACGGTTCGGGGCGCAGATTTACTTTAGCTACGGACGAAGCCATACAAGCTCTTAATTCGATAATATCATTAGCTCCTTAAGACATGCCGGAGAGGATGATTTTCTTCATTGCTTGCCGCAAAGCGGCGGCGCTCCGCCGTTACAGGCAAGCCTTGGATAATTTTCCAAGGCATTTGCGTTTTTTTGAATGCTCAGGATTTAGGGATTTACGGTACATTCGCAGTCAGCGTTGGTTTTTGCGATCCTTTGCAAATGTAACCTAACTTCAATTTTATGCCAGGTAGCGGGTGATTTTATGAGAAACGCCAATAGAAAGATAGATAAATTCTTCGAAAATAACAAGTTGGTTTTCAAAACGCTTTGCGTGCTTTTAAGCTGCGTTTTCGTCCTGTCTACTTTTATGTCGGGCACATATACATGGAGCGCTATTATAAACAAGACGGGGACGTTTATAAATAAAGCGTCTGCTGAAGGCATGTCAAGGCTAATGATATCCAAATCCGCCGTTGCTATGGACGGCTCGGAGCTTTCCGGCGAAGAGCTTGAGGCATTATACGCCTTCACGGTGGACATACCGAATGTCGCCGACAAGCAGGTTGAATACCATATAAAAACCGACGCCACAGGAGAGATTTCCAGGCAGGGCGCCTTTACGCCCGCCGGCTTGGATGGCGAGGACAGCACGCTCTATCTTAAGCCGGGAGAGTCCGCGATAATTTTTGACATACCGACAGGCTCCTGGTACAGGGTCATTGAAAAGCCTGGCTACGGCTACATTATTTCAAGCAACGGCCACAATGGAAATGTGCTGCCTGACGGAAGCCACGCCGAATTCGCCAACAGAATATACGAAGAGCCTATAGAAACCGGAACGCTGGAAATAAGCAAGCGCGCGGAATCCGGCAATCGACAGTTCAAATTCACAATAACCTTCGATTACAACGGCGAACCGTACACCGAACCCGTAAAGTACAGCTTGGGTTCCGGAACAGAAACGCTGCTGCCCAGTGAAGGAGCCATTTATTTGCAGCCGGATGAAACCGCTTATTTCAAGGGACTCCCAGCCGGCTTGCATTACACCCTTGCTGAAGACGACTATGAAAGCGAAGGGTACATATCAAGCGCCGACACGACAAGCGGCTATGTAATTCCCGACAGCTCGAGGCTTGAGGTTTACAATGAGCTTATAGATGCGGATGGGGATGACATTTCTTATGTCATTATAGAAAAGAATATCTTGAACAGCGATGAAGACTACGACCAGCCATTTAACTTCAGAGTGAAGATAGATGAGTCAGGCGTGTCAAGCTCTTGGCTAAATGTTGATGAAATTCCAGATTCAGAAGTGCCTGAGCCGGATGTCCCCGAAGGCGGCTCATTTGATGAGGAAGGCGACATCCAAACTTCAGGGAGCGGATTAAGCGCCTCCCTTGCCAGAGACGCTGCGTTTTACAGCGCGTTTTCCATAGATCCAAGCGAATTCGCGTCTTTAGAAGCCGAGCCTTCAACCGGAGATGCCGACGTCTCAGAATACGGCGCCGCCTCCGATGCCGCAGAAAGCTCCGATGCCGCAGAAAGCTTCGATGCCGCAGAGACCGATTCCGCCGGTTTCGATGATTCAGAAGCAACCGATGAAGAGACTGCATTTGAGGCTAACAGCGAAAGCTATCAAGAACCCAGTCAGGCGCTAGAATCTGCCGAACCAACCGCGACCTCAGAACCCGCCAGCGCTTCCGAGCCGCCGACAGCCTCTGAGAAGCCGGCATCGACCGAAGAACCTGAAGGCGCCACTGATGCGGCTGATGACGAAATCGAGGCTTTTGCCGAAGAAGGCCTTGAAGGTGAAAACTCCGAGGAGGAAATTCCTGAAGAGGAAACAGAGGAAACAGGCCTGGAAATCGAGCCGCTCGAAGCGCCCTTATTTGGACTGGAAGCGTTCAGCATTGAAAACTACTTCGAAAGTGACGGACGATTCCTTTATTCGATGATTGAAGATGAAGATCTCGCCTATGTTTTATCGCTAGGTCACTATGTGCATTTCGTCGGAGATCACGCAGACGAGGACTCATATGAAATAGA
This sequence comes from Clostridiales bacterium, assembly GCA_031269465.1. Classification (GTDB taxonomy): domain Bacteria; phylum Bacillota; class Clostridia; order Lachnospirales; family WQUN01; genus JAISWZ01. The sequence goes on from JAISZB010000068.1 coordinate 25,882, forward strand.
CGTAAATGGAGACATTCTGCTGAGCATGCATCACGGAGACATCGCTACAATCATAAACATTCCTGTAGGCGCCAACTATATTGTCACTGAGGAGCTTGGCTCGACCGATGAATTCCTTCCAGTAATTGAGTCTGTTTCCGGCAAGGCTGCAAGGAATCCTCAAAGCCTGGTATTCGCCAATTACCGCAGGGATATGGCAGAGCTTACAGTTACAAAGGTTGTTGTTGGAAATGACGAAGCCGACGACGAATTCACAGCCAGAGTCTTTGTAGATGGAGAGGAAAGGCATTCAGCTGTTCTTAAAAACGGAGAGAGTGAAACATTCCTTGTACCCAAAGGCGCCACCTACGATGTTATAGAAGATGACGCGTATGGACTCGGGTATTACGGCTACGTCGCAAACGGATACGGTACAGTCGTTTCAGACGAAATATTGGCAGTGATAACCAATACCAAGATTGGAATGCCAAGCGCTACACCTACGCCCGGCGCCCCGGAAGAACTCACTCCCACTCCGTCGGCTGCTACCCCTACGCCTGAAATTCCAGAGGGACCGATAACTCCTCCCGGCGGCAATACAGAAGAAGATCCGCCATCCCCCACACCGGAGCCATCGCCCAGCGCTACAGTTGCTCCTGCCGAGCCTTCACCGACTCCGGCAGACGTTCCCTCACCGACGCCAGGCGGAACCGGCGGCGGCGATCCCTCGCCTACTCCGGCAGATGTTCCTTCACCGACGCCAGGCGGAACCGGCGGCGGCGATCCTTCGCCTACTCCGGCGGAATCAGGGCCGACAGGATACCCGACGCCTCAGCCGACTTCAATTCCAAGCTGGCCCGATAATCCGTCGACTCCGCAACCTGATTATCCACGCTACACTCCAACGCCTACTCCTGATCAGCAGGAAAGCGCGAGTCCAGCCCCGAGCGCCACTCCCACGGAAGCGCCTCCCGACGAAGGATTTACAGAAATTCCTACGCCCACGCCTCCCGGAACAGGCGGCGGATTCTTGGATGTTCCCACTCCGCCTGCATATTCAGAGCCTTCGCTAACTCCGGAGCCTCCACCTAAAGGCAATGTGGACCTGCCTGACAATCCGAAGACTGAAGACGCCTCGAATCCCATACCGTGGTTCTTATTGATGGTTGCAAGCGCCGTGCTGCTTCGGCTGATGCTTCTGCACAGGCCGGTGTCCTCTGCGGTTCCAGTAAAATAATCTCGCTAAGGGATGGAAACGGCTATTGCCGCTTCCATCCCTTTTCATGGCACCCTACTTCAAAACCCTATCTATAATCGTTATGAGCTTCGCTATCTCCGGCTTTGTAATCTGCGCTGTCGCGCCTAATTTCTCGCCTTTTTTATACATTTGCTCGTTTATGAGCGATGAGAATATTATTACGGGAACGTCCTTAAAATCATCATCCTCCCTAATAAGCTTCAAGAGCCGGTGCCCGTCCATTTTCGGCATTTCTATGTCTGTTATCACAAGAGAAACTTTATCTTTCATCTTCCCCGGCCTGCCCTTAATCTCATCAAGCATCTTCCAAGCTTCTTCACCGTTCGAGCAACGCATTACATTGATGTATCCCGCCTTGTCAAGGCATTTTACAATCACCTTTTCCAGTAGAGGCGAATCCTCTGCAAGCATAATGGGCTTCTTTACTTTCTCCCTGTCCTCCATTTTCTCAATTTCGCTGACCTTAATGCTTTCAACCGGGCTTATGTCCGCGACTATCTTCTCGAAGTCTATCAAAGTAATAAGCCTGCCGTCATATCTTGCGATTCCAGTCGCAATGCCCTCTTCTCCCCCGTATATTGCGGAGTCGGGCTTCTCTATGTCCTTCCAGCCAAGGCGGTGTATGTCCTCCACGGAATGCACGTGGAAAGCTGAATGCATTTTATTGAAGTTCGTTACAATTACAATGTCATTCTCTGGATTTGCGGAAGCCGGCAGCCCTAAGTATTTAGCTAAGTCTATAACGGTGATGATAATGTCTCTAGGCTTGAACACGCCTTCGACGTACCTATTCGAGTGAGGCATAGGCGTAATGTTGTCTTCATAGCGGAGAATTTCCTCCACCTTTGAAACATTTATGCCGAAATGTCTATTGTCAATTGTGAACTCAATGAGTTGGAGCTCGTTGGTTCCGCTCTCCAGCAATATCTCGCTTTTCTCTTTCATGCTTACAGCCATGGTTGCCTCCTCTGTCCAAAATGACCCAAAGCCAGATAATACAGATTTGCAGTCAAATGCATCTATTTTGGAGCTTGATTGTCCATGTACCGATTTGCAGTCAAACGCATCTGTACTGATTTTCATAGGAAACTGCTTTTTTTGGAGCATGATTATACAGCGAGTGCGATTGATATAGGCATTTCGTACCGCTCAATGGATCATCAACAAAAAAAGTAACATTTAATGAAAATCGGTAATCTAGGAGTTTGACCGTCCATTTTCAAGCTTCGAAATTACGATATCAATCGCGCTTGCTGTACAGTCAAGCTTCAAAACAGGAAATATCATGTGCAAATCAGTATAGCTGGCTTTGCCAGCATGTCGGCATATGTTTAAGCGCTTGGCCGAAGGGCCAAATGCTGCTATTCCTTTTTTACGCAACTTTTTCCTGAGTTATACTGCTTTTCATATAAAATTACCTTTTTTGAATCTTGACTGTACAGCGAGTGCAAAATGCAGATATCAATCGTACCACTCAATGGATAATCAACAAAAAAAGGAACATTTGATGAAAAGCGGTATAGCTTCTAAAAGCGAATTCGATTCACTGGCCTATTAGGTGAGAAGCAGTTGGTTATTTGACTCTAACGCGGTTCAGTATATGTTCAAGATGACACACAGTTTATTATGCCCTGCAAGCTTATATTTAAAGCAAGAGAAGCGTCTCATTGACTTCCAATATTTGCGCAGGTGAACATTCTCGCATGCTAAAAAATGCCGAACCGACAGCATGAATGAAGATTTAAACTCATTTTTTGCCTCATTAGGTTTGAAATCTATGGAAATATGAAGTATAATTGAATTATATATCTGATGCGCGCAGGAAAATTCCGATTTTGTCAGAGGATCATTCAGTGCTGCTATGGCTGATGCGACGGCAATTTGCAGTCAGACGCACCTATTTTGGAGCTTTATTGCCTATAGAAGCTCTGCAGCCACTCACCAAAATAGGCAGTTTCATATGCAATTCATTATATTTGGCTGCGCCGAAACAATTGAACCGCTATACCGATTCAGTATAGCTGCATTCCTCAAGTCTTTTATGCAGAAGAGCCTTTGACGCGCTGAAATTGCAATAAGCCTCGGCATGCAAGGCCGAAGAAGAGGCGCCATCCCAAGCCTTAATCCCTCTATAGGCTTGATGCCGGACTTCGCGCTGCGCAGTGACGCTTAAAATCGGAGCAATGAGAGCGAACAACAGTATAATCGAGCTCAAAACCAGTATATTTGCCTGTTGAGTTTGGGTAGAATATAAATGGCAGCCATTTCCATTAAGCGAAATTTACTTGCACCACTGAAAGGACTTTTCACAGCAACTATTCTGATTGGCAGCCAAATGTACCGATTTTAGAGCTTGAATACGCGCTTTCGCTCTGTATAGTCAAGCTCCAAAATCGGAACTTCATATGCAAATCAGTATTTATAATCCGACCTCAAAATATCGGATTTTTTGAGTGCGGCTCAGTTAATTAAGAGTTTACCCGTAAACAAGGCGAATTGCCTAAAATTAAGGAGTCGCTAATGTCTCAGAATAGCCGGCAACCTCTCCATCTATACTGATTATCATAGTATAAACTGCCTTTTTTAGCTTGATTATACAGCGAGTGCGATTGATACCGGCATTTCGCCGCTCAATGGACAGTCAAGCTTCAAAAGGAACATTTGATGAAAATCAGTATATTTACGGGCAAGCTCTATGTGACATACGCCCTTGCGACATCAATATATACGATTTATGACGCCTGAAGCTTGAAAGACCCATTTCCGCTTCTCATTGACGCGGAAGCATTTCGGGTTTTCCCTTCTGGCATAACGCTAAGCGCCTTCACGCCCTCCCAGCTGAATAGGCGCCTTTAATGAGAGGATATGCTATGTGCGGATTTGTAGGCTTTACTGGACATTTGGACAACAAAGAGCAATTAATCAATGAAATGATGGATTTGATAGCCCATAGAGGGCCGGATTCTTCAGGCACATTTTTGGGCGATGATCTCGTCTTGGGTTTTCGCAGGCTTTCCATAATAGGACTGGACGACGGGACTCAACCAATATATAATGAAGACGGCTCATTAGTCGTCGTTTTCAATGGAGAAATCTATAACTACCAGGAACTTAAGGCTATGTTGGAAGAAAAAGGCCATATCTTCTCCACCCATTCAGACACTGAAACTCTTCTTCACCTTTATGAGGAATTCGGAGTCAACCTTCTGGATCATTTAAGAGGCATGTTCGCTTTCGCCTTGTATGACATATCTGCCAAAAAACTCTTCTGCGCCAGAGATTTCTTCGGAATCAAGCCTTTGTACTATTCTCAGACTGATGAAGGCAATCTTATCTTCGGCTCAGAGATTAAAGGCTTTCAGCCTCACCCTGAGTTCAAAAAAGTGTTGAATGAAACTGCTCTGGAAAACTATTTGACTTTCCAGTACTCAGTTCTGCCGGAAACATTCTTCAAGGGAGTTTTTAAGTTGCCGGCGGGACACTATATGATCTGGGAAGGCGGCAGGCTGACAGTCGAGAAGTATTGGGAATCAGTATTCTCCCCCAAAGACATGAGCCTTGAGGATACTGTATCAAGAATTGAGTCGGTTCTCCAGGAATCTGTGGACAGGCACAAGCTGGTTTCCGACGTTGAAGTGGGATCGTTCTTATCATCGGGAGTGGACTCCAGCTATGTAGCGGCAAGTTTCAAAGGCGACAAGACATTTACCGTCGGCTTCGACTATGACAACTACAATGAGATTGAGTACGCAAAAGAGCTGTCTGCTTCTGTAGGGATTGAAAACTACTCAAAGACCATTACCACAGAGGAATATTGGGCGCATCTTCCGAAAGTCCAGTACCATATGGATGAGCCTTTGGCTGACGCGTCAGCAATCGCCTTATTCTTTGTCAGCCAGGTGGCAAGCAAGCATGTGAAGGTGGCGCTCTCCGGCGAAGGCGCGGATGAATTCTTCGGAGGCTACAACATCTACAAGGAGCCTCTGGATCTTATGATGCTGACATCGCTTCCGATGCCGATAAGAAGATTATTAGGAAAGCTTGCCAGCCTTCTGCCTTTTGACATAAAAGGCAAAAACTTTTTCATACGTGGTAGCAAGACCATAGAAGAGCGCTTTATAGGAAATGCGAACATTTTCAGCAAAAAAGAAAGGGAGCGCATCCTCAAGCATGTAACCGGGAAGTATGATCCTGCAGAGATTACGAAGCCTTACTATGCCCTCTGCAAGGATGCAAGCGGCAAGCCTCAGGATGACATAACCAAAATGCAAACCCTGGACATCCACTTGTGGATGGTGGGAGACATCCTGCTAAAAGCCGATAAGATGAGCATGGCTCATTCTCTTGAGATAAGGGTTCCGTTTTTGGACAAGGAAGTTTTCAAGGCCGCAAGTGAAATCCCCACCATATTCAGATGCAACCGGACTGACACAAAGTATGCTTTCAGGCAAGCTGCGCGCGGGTTGCTTCCGGAGTTCGTAGCTGGTAAGAAAAAGCTTGGATTTCCAGTGCCCATTCGCATTTGGCTTAAAGAAGATAAATACTATTCCAAAGTCAAAGAATACTTTGAAAGCGATGCGGCTCGTGAGTACTTCCATGAGGACAAGCTGATCCGCCTTCTTGATGATCATAAAGCGGGCAAGCGCGACAACAGCCGAAAAATATGGACTATTTTCATGTTCCTCATGTGGCATGAGCAGTTCTTTGGCAAGGCAAATGCAGGAGCTATGGCCGCGCAGGCGTAAGCTTGCAGGAAAAAAGTAACGCCAAGCCAAGACGCCTATTTGCCGTCAAACTCCCAATTCCGGTGCATTCTACCGCCAACTGTAAATAGCGCCTTTGCCTTTTGCATAATCACATGAGAGAAATTCATTATTCGAGGAGTTTATGATTAAAAACCATCGTTTTTCCAGAACTGAGCAGATGATAGGCAAGCCGGCGCTTGCCAAGCTCAGCAAGTCCAAAGTCGCGGTTTTCGGCATCGGAGGCGTAGGCGCCTTCGCTGCCGAGGCGCTGGCGCGAAGCTCAGTGGGAACGCTTGTGCTTGTTGACGACGACCTAATCTGCGAGACAAATGTCAACAGGCAGCTTCTAGCTCTTTCCTCAACGATCGGAAAGCCAAAGGTAGAAGTCATGAGAGACAGGATCATGGACATAAATCCCGGCGCTGTCGTTGAAACGATCCAAATCTTCTATCTTCCCGGCGCCGAAGGGTTCAGCTGGGACTATGACTATGTCGTAGACGCAGTCGATACCGTGTCTGCCAAGCTTTCCATCATATCTGAATGCAAGAAGAGGGAGATTCCCATCATTAGCGTGATGGGTGCAGGCAATAAGCTGGATCCCACAAAATTCGAAGTCGCAGATATCTATGAGACGTCTGTATGCTCGCTCGCCAAGGTAATGAGGCATGAACTCAAAAAAAGGGCGATAGCATCTCTCAAAGTTGTATATTCCAAAGAGCAGCCCATCAAAAACAGCAATTCGCTGGCAGGATGCAAAAACGGCTGCATTTGCCCGCCGGGAACCAAGAGAACCTGCGCCATGCGGCGTCAGATTCCCGCAAGCATTTCATTTGTGCCTCCCGTTGCCGGATTTATCGCCGCTGGAGAAGTTATCAAGGATTTAGTAGAAGATATGCGTGAAGAACTGGAATTTCCCCAGGAAAATTGCAGCTATGCCTCTGAAAACTGATTGGTCGTGAACAAGGCTTTGCAGGCAGCTTGCCTGCAAAGCCTTGTTTTGACGCAACGCTTTTAAACTCATGAATATGAAGCGGCAGCTAGCGGTTCAAAAGAGCTTTTCTGTCAAGTCGCTTCTTGTCGTCATCTTCTGAGAAAATAGCAATCAGAGCAAAAATGACGCCAATGGCAATGCCTGCAAAAGAGGATGCAAATGATAAAAGAATTCTGCTTTTATTCGCTTCCTCAATTTCATTGCCCGTTTCTCCTAAATGATGGAATATAGCGTGGCATGAGTCAGATTCAAAAACCTGAGATGTTTTTACGCCCTTGAAGTTCTTGCGAAATTCCATGCTGGAAGAAGTGAGAAAGGCAAAGTGGATTTTAGCTTTGCCAGCGGATTGAAACTTGCCCGCGTTCAAGTTATTCAATAGAATGCCGAGCCTGCTTTCAATTTCCTTCCCGTTACTCCTGCTATATTTGATGGCTTTTAGCAATTGAGCGTCAAGCCATCCCGGCGTAAGAGCAAATGGAAATCCTGAAGAAGATGTTGTCAAGCTGTCAATCAGCTCTGACTGAAAACTCTCGAAATCATCAATTATCGCGCCTGATAGTCTGCAAATCAGCGGACAATTCGCCTCATCAGCCTCAAAGACGATATTGGCGAACCAGTCAATGCCAGTATTTCTGTTTTTTCCATTTAAGTTCTTTGCCGCAAGCAAAGTTCTTCCCTTGGATGTCATTAATGCCAGCCGGAACCCCTCATTAAAGAGAAGGCTCTTGGCCTCCTGTGAAATCGCGGTGCCTTCAGCAGGCGCCATGCCGGCGGAACTTAGCCTTGCCAGCCTGTATCCTTCTTGCGCTTGGCCGCAATAGGCGTAAAAATAGACATCAATCACGCAATCGCCTCTTTCTATGCTTTACATTGGACAGTTCAGATTTTGGAGCAGGATTATACAATGAGCGCGATACGCCGATAGCGGCGTTTCGCGCCTTGAAAGTGGATAATCCCGCTCCAAAACCGAAACTTGCCATGCACGCCAGCATGCCTGCCAATCAATTCACCTCTTGGCTTTAGGCAGACTAATCAATCTTTCAACAATTGTATTGTACAACAAATAAAACTGCGGGGCAATGGCAAGGAGCAGGGCAATTCCCATGCCTAATCGCAGTCTAATGCATTGCCGTCCACTTTCAAGATGCGATTGATATCGTGAATTCGCGCTCTCTGTACAGTCAAACAGGCAGTTTCATATGCATGCCTCGTAAATGAGGCAAAGCGAAGGACTATGCTGTAAAAAGCTGACCATTTTCAAGGCGCGATTGATATAGGCATTTCGCACCACTCAATGGATAATCAACAAAAAAAGGAACATTAGATGAAAAGCGGTATATACCGATATGCAGTCAAATGCACCGATTTTAGCTTGATTATCCATATGGGCACTGTATAATCAAGCTAAAATCGGAATTTTCATGTGCAAATCATCATATAGAATCTGGAACGACTGCAAGGGGATAAATAAAGTCCCGATTATACGCCAGCCATTGAATAATCAGGACTTAATATGCAAATTAATGCCAGCAAAGCCCGCAACGTATTCCTGGAGGCAAGCCTATTTCTGGATTTTTCAACCTTTAATGGCACCCAAGCATTGGCGCATTGTTGCGCATTTTTATCCGTCGAAATCTTAATATGTCTAAATCATAAATCTGTACAGGCCGTTTTCAAACATAGAGACATTGCTTTGGAAGACTATTTCGCTTCCTACATATATTGAATCCGATGCAGGGCGGATATCTCTCAAGAGATATTCCACAAGGAATTTGGATGCCAAATAGGTTTGCATATACGGATTTTTGCATATGAGGTTTGTAAAGACCCCTGATTTCAGAAATTGGACGCTTTCCTCAAAGATGTCGCTGCCTATGGCGAGAACCTTTCCAGCCAAACCCGTTTCTCTAAGCGCGTTTCCCAAAATCACGCTTGTTCTGGCGCTGATGGAAAAGCATGCAGCTATGTTTTTCCTGTTCAAAAGTTCGTTCTGTATACGCAATTTAGTATTTTCATGGTCGCTGGAAGTGTATATTTTAACAGATTTACTTTTTATGCCATGCTCTTTTGCGAATTCATCAAATCCTTGGACTATCTGGTAGTGCGAAGGAATAATCGGATCCCCCGCGCAAAACAAAATATCCCCGTCTCCATGTATTTGACGCATAAGCAACTCTGCCAGCATCCTGCCCGTCATGTGAAAGTTGGGCAGCACGCAGCACATCCTGCCTGATAGCGGTATGTCGTTTGCAAAGAGCACAACCGGAATCTTTTGCTCTACATATGGCTGGATCGACACCCTCCCATGAACGTCCACATAGCCTAGGGTAAGCAGCCCATCTACTTCCACGCGCTGCAAAAGAGAACTCAATTCCTCAGTCTGATTGCTGTCTCCATAAAATGGCACTTCAATAGATTCTATATTGAAGTCGCTTACTGTCTCCAAGTAATCCCTGAAGCCCTCCCAAGCATAAGAGTAATAAAATCTATTTTCATCAGTAGAGCCTGGAAATGCCGCTGCTATCTTGATAGTTTTGCGCTTCAGCGAGGATGCCACTGAATTGGCCCTATAGCCTTGCCTCTTGGCAATCTCCTGAATGTTGCGCCGCATCTCCTCTCCTACCCCGGGTTTTCCAGTCAGCGCGCAGTGAACAGTGCCAATTGACACCTTTGCTATCTCCGCAATATCCTTTATAGTGACCCTTTGCCCCATACACACCACCTTGCCAAAACGTTTTAGGAATGATCAGGACGCATCCTTGAATGTCATCCAAGAAGCTCAAAAACTGATGCGGAAAATTGAAATGCATTTCATCTGCAAGCAGCCTGCATTATATCCGATGCGCAGGCGCATGATTGGATTTTGGAACTTGATTATCCGCTTAAAACCTAAACTTTTTCCCAATCGTTACTGATGAGCAACCTGAATTTCTGATTAAGAATGACTAATCGAGCATTATGAGTTTTACTGAACATCTGCACGTCGCCTTTCGCACGCTTGAAAAGAATTTGACCCATTCTATTATATGCAGCAGGATTCAGCGCTAATCAGCCAGATTCTCAGATCTTAGATGCGCCTCAAGAATGCCTGCGCTAACGGCAAAGACCATGCCGACTTACATGCCAATTCTTATAAATAAGCCGCAAGGCACACGAGGCCCGCGCCGTTGGGCGCGTCGAACGAGAAACCCGCGCCTCTTTATGCAACAGGGTGTATGCCAGGCTGTAACTGCCATTATATGCATATACCGCTTTTCATCAAATGTTCCTTTTTTTGTTGATTATCCATTGAATGGTGCGAAATGACGAAATCGGCATTTTGCACTCGCTGTATAATCAAGCTCAAAAAAAGGTGATTTTATATGAAAAGCAGTATATCTAATCATATGAACCGATTTTTGAGCTTGATCATCACTTTCCATCAAATGTTCCTTTTTTGTTGATTATCCATTGAGTGGTGCGACTGATATCGGCATTTCGCACTTGCTGTATAATCTAGCTCCAAAAAAGGCAGTTTTCTATGAAAATCAGTATATAAATCGCGCTCGCTATGCAGTCAAGCTCAAAAATCGCAACTTTCATATGCGCGTCGGTATATACCGATTTGCGGCCATATGCGCCTATTCGGATCTTTCACAAATCAGCATATTGCGAACTGAACTAAAGAGGCGGCTCCGCTTTATTTGGCCAGCCTGACACTGGCAATGTCTCGGATGACCTCTCCTTCAAATTTAAATCCCAGTACAGCTCCTATTGCATTAAGCGGCATGCTGGCGCATTCCGGATCTTCGTAGCGTTGAGCCCAGTACCAGCCATTTCCCAATAACAGTAAACTTCCGCCATTTCGCACATAAGAGATAAGCGCCGATATCTCCCTTTCGCTAAATGAGATTGACGGATCCCCGAGCACCACTACCCCAGCGTTAGCCATCATAGTTCCGAGTATTCGAAGAGGAACCACTTCATAATCTTTCTTCTCAACCAACGCCTTAACCGCTGGAGAAAAGTTCCCGACAGTAAGAGCCTCGCCATGGTTATCAGGAAGTCCAACATTGTTGTACTTGCTTCCAGTTAAGAGCCAATCTAGAAGATTAAGCCTGAATCTATTGTTGCTTGCCGAATGATCCAGCTCAGCTTTGAAGTTGGAGTCATTTGCCATTGCAATGAATTTTCCATTCCCGTAAGCTCCAGCTACAGCTACCGGGAAATTCTCAGTTTCTGAGCCAGCTACAAGTATAGGATATATTTCATTTCCAAGAATAGATATCTTAGATAGATAGATATTAGGATCATACTTTTCAACTGATGCGTAAAGCAAGTCCTTGACTGACTTGACCTCGACAGAGTACGCGAAAACCTTTACCATATTAAGGATTCCTTCGCCATATCTATTGTCCCAGCCTAAAAGCCCCTTGTCGTCAGCGCTCGCTCTAATCGCCGATTCCAGTTTTTTAGGAGTCAGTGAAGGATCGTTCGCCTTGAACATAGCCGCCGCTGCCGACACAAACGCCGCCGCAAAGGAAGTGCCGCTAAAAGAGGCGAAACCGCCTCCAGGCATGCTGCTCCCTATGCTCGAGCCTGGAGCTGAGATGTCAATTTCAGTTCCATAATTCGAAAATCCAGCCGCCTCATCATTTTGATCTACCGCCGCAACCACTGTCGCTTCGCTTATATTTGCAAGGCAGTTCAAAGCGGAGTCGCCTGCTTCATCTCCAGCTGAAACAATGACCGCAACGCCTTTTTCAATAGCTTGGGCGATGCATTCATTGATGAAGTCCGAGCTGTCCGGGCCGGAGACGCTTAGGTTTATAATGCTCGCCTTGCAGGAAACAGCATGGATTATTCCCAGCCCCAAAGTCAAGCTTGTCCCAGCTCCATCGGCGTTTAGAGCTTTGATTGGAAGAACTTTTATTCCAGTCGCCCCCGACGTCGAGTCTGATATTATGCCTGATACATGCGTTCCATGGAAGTTGTCATCAGCGGGATTGTCGTCATTGTTTATGTAGTCGTAACCTCCGCTCGCAATTCTTCCTTTTAATGATGGATGCGAATAATCGATCCCCGTGTCTACGACGGCAACTATGACGCTGTTTTTATTTCCCGCCTTGACTAGATCTCCTGCATACCGATCCGCGCCAATCCTGGCTGCGCCCCATGGCGAAGTTGGTGGAGATTCCAGCGCTTTTGCGCCGTTTGCAATATATCTATCCGGCTCTATGAATGAAACGAGTTCGTCCTTTATAAGCTCTTCATAGGCGCGTTTCGTCTCAATCAGCGTAGGAAACTGAAGAACGTAAAGGTTTCCGGGCCCCTTGAGCACTTTCCCATTAAGAGGCTCAACCATAGAAAACACTTTATCATCCTCTGCCTTTACAAGCAAGCGCTTCGTTTGAAACTCTCTGGTCAAGGATATCACTTTGGACGATGGATCCCATCCAACTTCAAATCCGAAATTCTCCGCAAGCACCCGCAAAGGAATCATTGTTCTCCCATTTTCTATCGTCGGAGGGACGTCGGAAAGCAATCTGACTCCGTTCGCATAGATGATATCAGAATCTATCTGCATATATACAGTGAATTCAAGATCCTGCATCAGCACTCGGCGATCAGCTGAGGTGTACTGCACATAAACGCCAACTTCTTCCATAATCGCCCTCGCTGGAACCAAAACCCTGTCTTGGCTGATTATTGCGGAAGTTCCCTGTCCTGGATCTATCTCTTTTTTCACTCCGTCTACATACATGTAGGGATCATCCACCGCAAGAGTGATTTTACCTACATAATCGTCACTCCATCCAGATTTTGCCAACCCCGCAGCCTGGCTGAGAAATATTGAGGAGTCCTCAGCAACAGCGGGAATCTCCGCTGAAAAAACGGCAATTGGTGAAAGCGTTAGAATTAATGAAAGCAGAGCAGAAGATGTCCTAAGATTTATTCTTTTCTTCATAGCTAACCCTCCTAAGTCTTGGTTTTGGCATCAGTTCGATAGTCTATGGTTAATGCAAAATTGCTACTAAGCCGCCCGCCTCTTTAAGCGGCGCGGTGAATCGGCATGGCTTCAGACTGCGCTAACGCGCTGGCAAAACGGACAGTTTGGCTTCGCGCGAGCCTCCCCTTCCTATTAAGCTAAAGAAAAGCGCAATCAGCGCGGGATTCCCGTCCCTCTGGGCGGCAGATTCTCCCTTCGCCAAAGTCGTCCTGAGGCCTTAAGCGCCATTTCCGCCGCAGATTAGCACCGTCTGCAGGCGCTTATACATTCTTTTGCAACGCAACCCTCAAAGGGTTTAGGCGGGACAACTTAAACCTGCCGGATGGAAGCGCCGCTTCAAACGGCTTCCATAAGTAACCGGCGGGATGCACGCAAAGCAGTCAAGCTCCAAAGTCTGAAGCTTCTAGTGGCATAGGCGTAAACGATACCTATACTGATTTGCACTGGATAATACGACCTCAGAATCGGTACATTTGGCTGCAAATCAATATATCTGAAAAAGCAATGTGGATGTACAAAAATATAGGGCAGATTGCGTCAAGGAGATGCTGGGGAACATTCTAAATAAGCTGCGTCACATGCACTTGTCCGCATTATTTTTATACTCGCCCTTTCTGCCGGGTAAATCGCTCAGGTGAAATGTCTGACCCTAAGACAAAAATGCCTGCGCCTTTGCAATTGGCTGTCTCAAGTCTTTTTGAGGCCTTTCCCTAAAATATCATCGACAGGTCGCAGCATTCCCGTCATGCCTTCCCATATGAGGCTGGCATTCTCCGCTCGAAACGGCGCGCCGCATGGATCCTGCGGAATCGAATCAAGCATCTCAGCATACATCTCAATTACTGAGCAAAACCGGGCCGATTCAGCGCTAATCGACTGGAAAACGCCGATGTGCAGGCAAATGTACCGATTTTGGAGCTTTACTATCCATTGAGTGGTGCGAAATGCCGATATCGGCATATTGCACTCGCTGTATAATCCATTCCCAAAATCGGAACTTTAGTACGAAAATACATTTTATGGACATTTGTCCATGCCTCAAACACACAAATGGCTTAATATTTTCATCCTTAGTGGTGAAGCGAAGCTTCATAGGGGTTTCTATGCGCATCAGTATAAATAAGCTTGAGGTTTTTGATTAGGCTGCATATTACATTTTAGCATCTAGAGAAAGAAATTGATAGTGTTGTGAAATAAAACAAGGCGCAAAACGCGATGTTCCATGATTTATAAATTGCAATATCAAATGCAACAGATGCCATAGGGATGTTTTTCTTTTCCCCAAGTGGAAGACGTAGGAGCAGGGGTCTGGCGGCGGCGAAGGCGCGCCGCTCTGCCCCTTGCGCTGTTTTGAGGATCTCTGTCTCAAACATTTCCGCAGGAGTCTTGCAACCCAGAATTTTCCTGGTAAGGCTGTTGTTCCAGTCCGCCGCCTTGGAGATCAGCTGCGTGGGCATGCCGCCCGCGCTTCCCCCCTTTTCCGCGAAGCGGCGCGGAAGCCCGCTGCGGCGCTCGCTCGCCCCCTTCTCGAAGCTGGAGCGGGGATGGCGGAAATAGACGGCGCGCTCTGCGGCGCCGCCTCGCCGAAGCTTCCGGCAACCTGCCCGGCCGCCGCGTCCGCGGCGCCGCTGCCGCCGGGTTCCGCAGCGATCTGGCTGCTCGCCTTCCTCTCGACTATCGCTGGAACTGCGGACTTGTCTGATTTCTTTCCTGCGGCCGAGCCGATTTCCCAATGGCCGAGCTTCTCGCCGGCGAACGCCATGAAATCGGGGCGTCCAGCAATTTTCAGGGGCTTGCGGCAATTCTTGCAGCTTTTTCCATGCGCCGCCCCGCCCGTCTCGGCGAAATGCCCGAGCCTCTCCGCTGAACCGCCGTCCGACCGCCTCGCCGTCCCGCGCTTTATCGCCCGCGCCATTAATTTGCAGCATAAATTATCCACGGCTTTTGCCGAAGAACGCAAGCGTTTACGCACGCTCTGGTTACTCGCCGTGGATAGTATTTTTCGAGTATAACCTCTTTACTAATTCAATACGCGCCCGATTATTATATTAGTTATCCACGGAAGCAAAATATGTCTGCACGGGCAGCATGTGACGTCGCCGGAGAATTTGCGTTTTCTGCCGCCAGAGAACGCTCCGGAGCATTGCAGGTTTCCGATTCCGAATGTACCCGGTGTGCCGAAATACGCCTGGGAGAATAACCTCGCGTGAGGGCGGGGTTGACGGTTACTTTTTCTTTGTCAGTGAACATCATGCATTTGAGTAAATTACGCTGGGTGCAAAAGAATACTCCTCACTACCATAATGGCGGCGAGGAGTATTGTCGTGCTCTTTATTTCGTTTAAACAGCGGTTCAAGCACATCCGCGTATTTTTCAAAAATATCAATCAAGTAAGTGTTCCAATGGCGGTCGTCCTTTTCGGAACTGCCGAAGACATAGTCTTCCTGACCGTAGTCGATCACGTCGAATCCGGGAATAGCCTTGCTTGCGCCTGCACTTCTGTAAGCGGCGACATCTGCCAGCGAGAAGGAAACGCTACCACTATTCACACTAACCCAACTGCTAATGTCCATACCATTCGCCGATTCAGAATCACCGTTGATCGTCTGCTTTTCTGCCACCGGCTTGGCGACACTTACCGCACCTTCCACATATTCGCCATACATCTGATCCACATACAGAGAGAAACTGTCTCCCAGTACTTCAGAAGGAACGTGTCCACCATTCCACTGCCATTCCTGCTCTGCGTCAACACCGGCATTCAACCATGAGATGCGCAGATTCAGGGAGTTAAACATGGATATGTCACCCTCGGATGCACCCATGATGATTTTTGTCCATGTAGGATTATCTGTACCATCAGCACCGATATAGTTCAGAGGGTTATAAAGGGAGACGATGTTGTTTCCGTACTTGTCTCAAGCATAAACTTCCTCTATGTCTTCCCTGAAAGATGTGACCATTTCATCATAACTTGTATAGCTGGCAGAATCGATCTTGCCCGTTGCTGATTGGGTTGTACCTTCATCAGGTGTTCCAACTTCATTTCCGCCGGGTTCCCAATTGGGCATACTTTCGCCCATGTTACCGGGCAGTTCGCCGTCAGGAGGCGTTCCATTGGGGCCGCCGTTTGGCATCCCGCTTATATTTCCGGGCAGTTCGCCGTTAGGTAAATCTCCCATTCCTCCAGCAATGGATTTCGTGTATCGACCCTCAATAAATGCCTGAGACTTTTCCACGGTTGTCATGGCAGCGACAGCATCAGCGCTCATGGCGGTGCCGTCTGAATCAAACCATGTCCATCCATCTGCATAATCCAAATTGTCCATATACCACTGGAGGTTCTGGGTAAATTCTGCAAGGTATATGTCGAGATATGTGCCATAGTAACCGTTGGTCTCAGGGTGCGCGTTAATATCGTGTTCGATGGTCAGCGTAATGGTGGAATCCAAAGCGCCGTCGCCATTCAGATCGAAGCCAACGTCACTTTCCTTGACGGAAAGATTCTGGCTGTTGATATATTCCATGTAGCTTATGGACAGATACTCGGCAAGCTGGGCTTGGAAGGATGGCCCGAAGCTATATTCGGTATTCAGATGATACTCAAAGGCCAGAGCCATATCTGCTTCATACAAGGAAGTAATTCGCTTGCCTAGCCAACCCTCCTTAATAATAATCCCCATATTATGCATATTGGGAATATTATAAAGGAAAATAGGCAGAAATTCAATAGTTTTATGGAATTGACTAAATTAGATGTAATATACCCTTTTTTGTAAATAAACTACTGACTGTCAAGTTCAAATTCTGCTTGCACGATAACATCAAAGCGGATAGCGTCCCCAAGAAAGTCGTAAATGTCCACACGCTTGATTGTCAGGTCGGACAGTTCCGTTTCCTCCGCTCGTTCAACCCTGTGTGAACGCAGTTCAAGGCTGTCCGCGTTATCCGGAATTGTAGAAAGCTCATGGATGCAAAAGGATGAACCTACACTAAAGGTTCAGCCCTATATCCCTAACTACCCTCCCGTCTGACGATATTTACACTCAAAAGGGCATAAAAAAATAGGACTAAATCAGCGAAACCCTTGTGTATAAAGGTTTTCTAATCTAGTCCTATTATATCGTCAGCATAATATCGCAATGTGGAGATGGGAACGCCTGTGAGTTTAGAAACCTCTCCGATAGAGTAGAACATAGTGCTCCTCCATGATGTTCATAAAAAGTTCTCAATTTCCTATTGACCTAAACCTAACTTTAGGTTCTATAGTATTATATAGATGGATAATGTCAATGTCAATTATTAAATATTGAGAATATGGCTTAGGGAAATGCATTGGAGCTGTTCTCGCCAAACGAAGCAGTCAGAAAGGCGCTGGTTGACCGCTATCCAAGTATCTAAGAACACGGCGAAGCATCCGACAGAAGAGGTGCGCGCCGCTATGCCGATTTGCAGCCAATGAGCCTTAGGAAATATTCCATATGCAAATCAGTAATTTCTCAAAGGTTCACGTCATACTGATTTTCACATAAAATTAACTTATTTAAAGCTTGATTATCCATTGAGTGGTGCGACTGATATCGGCATTTCGCACTCGATCCAAAAAGGCAGATTTCTATGAAAAGCAGTATATCTCACTTGCAGAACTATGAAAAGGGACTGCAAGACCGCTCAGGAAGAACTTCACGAATCTCCGAGAGCGTTGCAAACCGTCTACTTTTTAATAAGATGAAACTTTGAAGGAGTACGAGCTATGAAACCGCACAAAAAGAACGCTCTTGCCATCGCGCTTGCACTCGCCGCCGTGCTTGCGCTGGGAGTTTGCGCTGTAATTGCCGCGACAAACGATAGCGCTTCGTCAGATACGTTGGCTTCGTCTTCGTCGTCAAATGTGGTTGCTTCGCCAGTTGCCTCGGCATCCGGTCAAACCGCGCGAACTGAAACTACTATAAAGCTGGCTATCGGCAAGCCGACCATAACGGTAAATGGACAGCAGTCTCCAATTGACGAGGATGACACGGTTCCCGTAATCCAAGAAGGCCGGACGCTCATGCCAATCCGCGCTGTTGTGGAAGCGATGGGCGGCACTGTGTCATGGGAGCAGACAAACCAAACCGCGACGCTCGTTTGCGGAGGACAGACCATCCAGCTTGCCATCGGACAAACGACTGCGTATTTGGGCAATGAAGCGAAAGCACTAGATGTCGCGCCAGTCATCATAAACGGCAGGACGATGCTCCCTATTCTCTTTGTGGCGGAGAGTTTCGGGTATGCCGCAAGTTGGAATGGAGATGCCCAGGAAGTCACAATCACGAATATGGGGACAGACGCAAATGATGCAGTTGCTGTATATATGGTGACGGCCATCACTCCAGACGGTCTGCAAGCGGTCTACGAAGCGCTCGGCATCGCGCCGGACGCAGACGATAAAGTAGCGGTCAAGGTCAGTACAGGCGAACCTCCCGCAAGCAACTATCTTCGCCAAGAGCTTATCGGCGAGTTAGTCAAAGGCTTAAACGGAACTTATATCGAGTGCAACACGGCTTACGGCGGTCAGCGCGCGGCAACCGCCATGCATTATCAGGTCGCGAAAGACCACGGATTTGACCCGATTGTCCTGATTGACGATTGCGGGACGAAGGAGATTCCTATTTCGGGTGGCGCGGTGCTGACGAAAGATATTGTCGGCGATCGCATTGACGACTTCAACTTCCATATCGTACTGTCCCATTTCAAAGGCCATGCTATGGCGGGATATGGCGGCGCGCTCAAAAATCTCTCAATAGGCTACGCTTCATCTAGCGGCAAAAATCTCATTCACAGCGGCGGCGCAAGCGAATCAAGTTTTCGCGGCGATGGTCAAGACGCTTTCTTAAAAGCAATGGCGGACGCCGCGACTGGAGTCGTTCGCTATGTCAATTCCCTTGAAGGCGGACAAATGATTTACATAAACGTCATGAACCGACTGTCAATCGACTGCGACTGTAACGGCAATCCCTCCGAGCCTGACATCCACGACATCGGCATACTCGCTTCAGCTGACCCAGTTGCTCTTGATCAAGCCTGCATTGACTTGATTTACAAAGCGGAAGGGAACGAAAGTTTTGTGCGGCGGGTGGAGCGGCAGAACGGCGTTCTCACGATTGAAAGCGCGGAGGCCATCGGGCTAGGTACACGGAAGTACACACTGGTTTCTCTCGATAATAGAACAGCGGAATCTGCGAACACGGCCATCAATTTCGATGTTTGAAATTCTTAGCCGTGAGCGGGTTTATCTGTGGTACTACTTCACGGTTCAGTTTGATCAAATCTTTCCTTATTGGGCGCTGGGGATCGTACTCGGCTCGACGATTTCCACATTCGGAAAGGAAAGAATACACGCTATGCTCACGGCATTGCAAGGAAAGCGGCTCGGCGCATTCGGTGCACTCCCCGCAAGCGCGCTGGGCATTGCCTCGCCACTGTCATGCTACGGCACAATTCCGCTTACCGCTTCTTTTTCCGAGAAGGGAATAAAGGACGACTGGCTCGCGGCGTTTATGATGAGTTCTATTCTATTGAATCCGCAACTTATTATCTACAGCGCCGCACTCGGCTCAACCGCACTCACTATTCGGATAGCAACGTGCTTTTTTAGCGGCGCGGTTGCGGGACTGCTTGTGAGAATTTTCTATGTGCGAAAAGGTAAAAACTTCTTCCGATTTGACAGTTTCAACGAACCGCCTGCCAACCGAGACACAGCCCCAAATCTACTGATGCGATTGCTCAAAAGCATCGGGCGCAACATCAAGGCGACTGGGTTGCATTTCATTATCGGCATCGCTCTGTCCGCCGCATTCCAACGGTATGTCCCGGCTGACGCAATGACTCGGTTGTTCGCGGGCAACGAAGCGTGGGGAGTGCTGATGGCGGCGACTATCGGAGTGCCGCTCTACGCCTGCGGCGGCGGCACTATACCTCTCCTGCAAAGTTGGCTGTGGGAGGGCATGAGCATGGGCAGCGCGGCGGCGTTTATGCTCACTGGCCCCGCTACGAAGATAACGAATCTTGGCGCGATGAAAATCGTGCTGGGGACGCGAAATTTCGCGCTGTACATATTCTTCAACATGGCGTTCGCGCTCGTCTGCGGACTTGTTTTGAATGTAATTGTGAAATGAATACTGATATCTTGTTTGACTTCTATACGGATTTGCATATGAAAGTTTCGATTTTGGAGCTTGATTATACAGTGAGTGCGATTGACATCGGCATTTCTCACTGCTCTATGGATAATCAAGCTCCAGCATCGGTACATTTAACTGCAAATCGGTATATATGCGACGTACTCTAAATAAGGGTTTGCATAAGTTAAATAATGGAAACATGGATTCGGAGAGTATCAAATCTTCTCAATCAAAGGGATAGAGCGCCTCTGGACGCCTGTACATAAATTCTCTTCAATTTTGAACTTTTCTGCAAGAATTTTATGCTCTTTTGACTGGTGAATAATGCTAATAGAGTTGTCGGAACAGTTCCTATAAATCCTTGTTTCCGACCTGAACCCGGTACTCTTCGGCAACGAAAGCGAAGTCCTTCCCGAACTCCCAGATGAAGTCGCGGATATTCGCCACGATTGACTCTCTCGGTTCCTACTCATTGAGGTTCTCTGGCACGTCGAGGAATTCAAGGACGCAACTGTCGCGGAGCGCGATCAATCCTGTGTTCTTGGAACAGCTTGTTTTTCACGCCGGAAAAAATCATGCTCTCAAAGAGCATCCTGTCAATTTGCAGTTCCAGTTCACGCTTGGCTTAGTTGTTGCAGCTGCAAAACAGCAGATAGAATTCCCGAGCCTTGTTGGTCTTTGACCGCGGCATAATCAGAAGGTTATGAGCGCAGCTAATTTCTCGCACCGAGGTGCGAGTTTTTAATTTTTCGCACCAGAGGTGCGTGTTTTTTATTTTTCGCACCAGAGGTGCGTGTTTTTCATTTTCTTTGCATGTCTCCGTAAGATTTCCACTTGCGACAGATGTTTGAAGCCGAGAATCCTTTAAAGTCCTCAAACTCAACCTTGCCCCAGCTTCCCCCAGCTCCCGTGCTTCACCTTCTCGCTGACGCAGCCGCCGATGTCCCAGTACAGTCAGGCAATAGCGATTTTGAAGCTTTCCAATGAGCATCATTACACCTTTCTTTTCCTCCTCCCAAAAACCTCCTAAAGATTTATCCTCAGTTAAGAGATTGTTAATAAATTATTTATATATTCATAGTAGAATTGAGACTATGGTTCCTGCATGCTTATCAGAAACGAATCCTGCATGGCATTTTACTCGCATTAGGTTTAAGCGCCATTAAATTAGATTTGCAGACTCCTTGCTTTATGCCGCCCCCATGCAATAAAATAAGCTTGAAATCCATGCAAGGAAAAGAGGAATTAAATGCCTATCAAGAAGAAATTGATAATAGCCAGCATAAGCATATTCTTCATTCCCATTTTTTCAAGCATTTTGATAGCTTCCGCTTTTATGCGCGGCTATAATGAGAAATACGGCAATGAGAATACTCAGAATCAAGTTCAGCTGCTTGAGAGATTCATACTGGGTTCCGACTTACTTTCATTCCATCAGCTTTGCTTAATTCTTGAAAAACAGAATTATTACATCCAAGCTGACATAAACGGAACCAGATATGAGACGCCTGGTTTTAAAAGCATCCAGAGCAAGAGCGCTTATGAGCTGAGACTCAAGAATGACGCCAATCTTTTCATCATGTCTTCCCTCAATGGATTTGAGTACTATTCCACCCTTGAAAACGGCTACATCTGCGTTGTTTCCAAAAAACCGCCCTCGACTTTTTTCACAAGGGTTTTATCGGAACCTGGAAGCCAGTACATCGAAGCTACAATGACATGGGTCATATTGTCAATCACCGGTATAGTGGTTTTGGTTATAGCTTTGTCTGTATGGATCATAACAAGAAGCATTTTGAAGCCTCTAGGGCTTATCCAAGAGGGAACGAGGCAGATAAAAAACGGAAACCTGCACTATAAAATCGAGTACGCTAAAAATGATGAGTTCGGGGCTGTTTGCGAGGATTTCGAGGATATGAGGCTAAGCCTGCTAAGGCTCAAGGAAGAGGAGGAGCGCTATGAGGATAACCGCAAAGAGCTGATAGCTGGGATCACTCATGATCTCAATACGCCGCTCACATCGATAAAGGGCTTTGCGTCAGGATTGCTGGACGGAATAGCCAACACTCCCCAAAAGACTAGGGCTTATCTTGAAAATATAAAGTCCACTGCAGACAGAATGGGCCGCCTTATAGCTGAACTCCTGCTGTATTCAACGCTTGACATGGGCGGAGTGCCTTTTTCTTTTGAGCGAATTGACATGAATGAATACTTTGCCGACTGCTGCAGGGATCTTTACGACGACTATCTTGAAAAAGATATGGTGATGCATTTCAAATCAACAAATGAAAATGTCTGTTGCAACATAGATATCGTTCAGTTCAACCGCGCAGTCATAAATGTTTTGGAAAACTGCGCAAAGTACAAATGCGACGGCAAAGGAAACATATATATCAGCGTAACGAAAGCCGGCAGCTGCGCCCTTTTTTCTTTCAGGGACGACGGTTTGGGCATATCCCCGGTTGAAGCGGGCAACGTTTTCCAGGTTTTCTACCGCGAAGACAAATCAAGGGGCAAAACAGTCGGAAGCGGCTTGGGCCTTGCAATAGTCCAGAGAATAATAACCGCTCACAACGGCACAGTTCAAGTGAACCCAGCATACACAAACGGACTTGAAATAATCATGACTCTGCCGCTAGTTCAAGAAGGAGCCGAGAAGCATGAAGCGAATACTGATCATTGAAGACGACAAGCAGATAGCTGAATTTGAAAAAGACTACCTGGAGGCAAGCCAGTATGAAGTGGATGTCTGCGCAACCGGCGACTCGGGCCTTAGAAAAGCCGAAGAGGCGGACTACAGCCTAATCATCCTGGACATTTCGATGCCTAATATGGACGGCTTCGAGGTTTGCAGGCAACTTGCAAAAAAGCGGGACATACCAATCATCTTTGTCAGCGCGAAAAGCGACAGCCTTGACAAGCTCAAGGGTTTCGGGCTGGGCGCCGCAGATTACGTGGTCAAGCCGTTCGAGCCTTCAGAGCTTGTAGCCCGAGTAAATACTCACATAAAAAGATATGATCTCCTTACTAATTCCAAAGAAGCAAGCGCCAATGAAATCTTGTCTGGCGATCTCAGAATAGAAAAGCAATCCCGGCGCGTATTCCTAAAGGACAGCGAGGTTTCTCTAGCAAACAAGGAATTTGATCTCTTGCTCTTCATGGCGGAGAATCCCAATATAGTCTTCAGCAAAAACAAGCTTCTTGATGAAGTCTGGGGCATAGACGCATACGTGGATCTTTCCACTGTAGCGGTGCACATCAATAGGATTAGGGAGAAAATTGAAGAGAACTCCAGCAAGCCAAAATTCGTGGAAACCGTCTGGGGCGCTGGATACCGCTTCAATAAGCGATGAGCCTGACGTCGAAACATTTTAAGTGTATTATAATTTGACTTTTTCAAGCAGTAACAGTATATTGGCAAAGAAGGATAAGCTCTTTCTTGGCTGCGCGCTTGAAATAAAAGCTCCCTCGAGAGAACATAACGCTCCAAAGCGAAACCCAGGGATGATCTCCGGAGGTGCAGAATTTGATAGGCAAAATGTAAGAAACAGAAATAGTCCTTATTTTGGAAGAACTGTATAATGGCAGTAAGAAGCGATGCAAAAGCTTTTTAGTCAGATAGGCATTTGAAAACCTTCACTAAATCTCTGCTTGAATCCGACACTAAGGGCTTTCTTGTGGCTTGTCAAGAGCCTCTTTAGAATTCATAAATCGTTAATAATTTATTTAGCCTCAGTTTATGAACATCTTGTATCATAATGCTATAGTCTCAAAAATCCTTGGCGTGCTTTTTACGCCTGACTAAACCAAGAGGTGGGCATATGGCAGCTCCAAAAAATAAAAACAAATCTAAACGAATAAGGATCATTGTCATAGCGGCGATTGCAGTGCTCCTTGGCTCCGGCTTCATTTATTTTCAGACTCAAAGGGCAGAGGCTTTCGCTATGGCAGCTGCGGAAAGGATTCAAACGATTTCCTTGGCCTCAGGGGACATTTCCAAAACCATCTCAGTTTCAGGGGCTGTTGAGAGCACGAACACGAAAAACGTTTATTCCCAGCTCTCCTATACTGTAAAAGAGGTTGCCGTTGAAGTTGGAGATACAGTAGCTGAGGGAGACGTTTTAGCCACTCTCGATGTGGATAATCTGCTAAGCGACATAACCCAAGCTGAAAACAACTATGCAAACGCCTTGAAGGCTGTGGAGGATGAGCAGAAAACCCTTCAAAACAACATTGTAAATGCCTCCACTTCTCTCGAATCGGCTCAACTTGCTTTGGAAAAGCAGCTTCTAAGCTATCAGAACATACTTAAGGATCTTCAAAAAGCGAAGGACAAAGTCGCAGATCCATTTGATCCATACACATATGAAAACGCAATTTCAGACGCTCAGCACGCTTTGGAGCGCAGAAAGCAGGAGCTAGAAGACGCTGTAAACGATGATCTGGATGATTCCAGCGATTTTGATCCTTATTCTTACGAGAATGCCATAAAAGAAGCCAAAATTTCCTTGGATAGAAGGAAAACCGAGCTGGCTGACGCTGAAAAAGCCTTGCAGGACGAAAAAGACGATGCGGGAAAGAACTTTGACGACTACAAATTGCGGCTTGCCATAACAGACGCCGAAACCGCTCTGGACAGAAGAAAGGCTGATTTCGATCAGGCAGAGGCCAACTACTACAACGCTTGGATGGAATACAACCTGTCTCCCAGCGAAATCGCAACCTCAGCATGGCTGAAGGTTGAAAGCTCTGAGCAAACCATGAATGCAGCCGAACAGGCGGTCACTGACGCTGAAAAAACCCTGGAGAGGGCTAAAACGGAGCTTCAAAGAAGCCAGGATGACTACTTCACCAACAATTCAGAAGCCAAAACAGATGCGATAGACGCCCTTCAGACAAAGGTCGACGCTGCGAAAAAGACTTTGGAAGATGCTCAAAGAGCTTATGACAAGTCGCTAAGCGACCTGGAAAAGGCGAAGAGCGATTTTGAGAAGTCTTTGACTGACAAAGACAAAACGTTTTCCGATCAAAAATCTGATAAAGTCAAAGCGGCAGAAAAGGCTGTGGAAGACGCTGACAGAGCATATCAAAAGGCCGTGGCAGATATGGCCAAAGCCAAGGACAAGGCCATTGAGGATGCTGACGATCAGCTCGAGGCAGCCGTCAAAAACGAAGCCGATGGCGCCAAGCAGGTGGAGAGCGCCAAGCTGAGCGTTAAAACATCGGAGAATTCCTTAAGCCAGGCTAAGGCAAAGGAAGGAACCGCAAGCACCAATGCCCTGAATTCAAAGCTTGCCCTAGACAAGCTGACAAAGCAGCTTGACGACAGCGTAATCTTATCCCCAGTAGGCGGAGTGATAACCCAAACAAACGCCACTGTAGGCGCGCCGCCTTCCGGAGTGCTCTTTGTCATAGAAAACTCCGAGGTTCTCTATGCAACTGCAAAGGTTAAAGAATATAACCTTTCAGAGATTTCGCTCGGGCAAAAGGTCTCCATTACAACCGATGCCGCGCCTGACAGAATATATGACGCCTATATTTCATATCTGTCCCCCAAAGCGGTAAGCGCCGCAGGCTCCACCAACGTCGAATTCGAAATCCGCGCCGACATCATCAATCCCGACCAGGACTTAAAAATCGGCATAAACGCATTTCTTGAAATATACACGGATTTCAAGGAAGACGTATTTACCTTGCCTCTGTCTTCAATTGCCACCAACGAACGCGGAAGCTTCGTATACGCCCTTAAGAACGAAAAGACAATGGAAACTGAGGAAATCCCGGTAACATTAGGGCTGACTACCTCGACCGCCGCTGAGATCTCCGGCGACGGCCTATATGACGGCATAGTCCTGCTTGCAAATCCCACTGACGCATTAGGCGGCTCGCAAAGCTCAACGCGAATGAGGGGGCTCATAAATGCTAGAACTTAAAAACATTGTAAAAAAGTATTTCATAGGCGAACCCAACGAGCTTACCGTGCTAAGGAATATCAACCTGAAGGTGCTAGACGGAGAATTCGTATCCATCGTAGGCGCCTCGGGTTCCGGAAAAAGCACTATGATGAACATTTTGGGCGCGCTAGACAGGCCTACAGAAGGAATATACTCCCTTGACGGGCAAAGCACGGGAAGCATGACTGATAATCAGCTCTCTGAGATAAGAAACGAGAGAATAGGCTTCGTTTTTCAAACATTCAACTTGATCCCCAGAAATACCGCCCTAGCCAATGTAGAGCTTCCCATGTTCTACTGCGGCATGGGCAAGAAAGCCAGGCGGGAAAGGGCCAAAGAGCTTCTCGCCCTTGTAGGCATGGAAGACAGGATGGATCACATGCCCAATGAGCTCTCCGGAGGCCAAAAGCAGCGCGTAGCCATCGCCAGATCCCTTGCCAACAATCCTTCCATAGTGCTAGCGGACGAACCGACCGGCGCCCTTGACACAAAGACCGGCAACATGGTAATGGACTTGTTTTTAAAAATCAATGAAGAAGAGAAGAGGACTGTCATCCTCATTACTCATAATGAGGAGCTGGCACTGGAAACTCAGAGGATGATAACCCTGAGAGACGGCGAGATCATTTCTGACAAGCGCATCTCAGAAAGAGGGCGGGTTTCATGATTGTTGAAAATATAGCTCTTGCCTTTTCTTCTATAAGGGCGAACAAAATGAGATCCTTGCTCACTATGCTTGGGATCATAATCGGGATCATGTCCGTCATAGCAATCGTCATCGTAGGAGACGCCATGACTGCATCCGTTACGGAAAACATGTCATCTCTGGGGGCTGGCAACATTACTGTGAGCATTCAGGAAAAAGGCCTGGATTCCGCGGAGATAAACGTCATTGCGGGTGAAAGGATATCCCTGTCTGGCGGAAGGACGGCTAGAACCGGCAATTCCCCCGAGTCCAGCGACTTGATAACCGACGAGATGATAAACAGTGTCGCCGAAAGCTTCCCCGGTGAAGTCCTTGGAGTTTCCGTCAGCTATTCCGGAGGATCCGCGCAGGTAAAAAGCAAAGATCTCTATGCCAATATCTCTATAAGCGGAACAAATTCCGGTTATGCCACCGCAAATAACATCACTATGATATCTGGACGCTACATCTCTGAAAGAGACGTTGAGGCAAGAGCAATGACCGCTGTTGTTTCAGACAAGTTAGTAGGCAATATGTTTCCAAACGGAGATGACCCAATAGGAGAGAAAGTTAAAGTATATAAATCCAACAGCATAGAGACTTACACGATTGTGGGCATATACGAATATGAGCAAATGGGCTTTGGCGGCATGGCTGCTGACATTGACATAAGCACTCCTTTTTACATCCCTGTTTCAACAGCCAAGGCTGATGTCCTGGAAAAAAACTATACCTATTTTACTGTTATAGCTGCCAACAATGTCGATGTAAACGCAATGACTGACAAGCTGCAGAATTACTTCGACAATCTTTACAGGAACAATAAACTCTGGAAAGCTTCAGCATCAAATATGAGTTCAATGCTCGATTCGATTTCAGAGACTTTGGGCACAATTTCTCTTGCCATCGCCTTCATAGCAAGCATCTCCTTGCTAGTCGGAGGCATCGGCGTCATGAACATAATGCTCGTATCCGTTACTGAGAGAACAAGGGAAATCGGAACAAGAAAAGCTTTGGGCGCTAAAAATTTCAATATAAAAATACAATTTGTAATTGAAGCAGCCATTATTTCTCTTGTAGGCGGAATAATAGGAATAATATTGGGAATCTTCATCGGCATAATCATCACGAATGTCATAGATGCGCCGCTTGTAATATCATCCATTGTTGTCCTGGGCATCGCCATGTTCTCAATGGCCATAGGAATTTTCTTCGGATGGTACCCAGCCAGCAAGGCTGCAAAGATGGATCCCATTGAAGCTCTGAGATATGAGTAAGGCATAATATCCCTTGGGATATTCTTGGCTGGAAGCACCGTCAGAATTTAAGAACTCAGCCGGAACGCTGCATTTTCAGAAAAGAGCCTTTGACTGGAGAATTTGAAGTCGACAGCCCTTGGCGGTTAGTATGAAAGAGCTATGTCGATTTGAAGCCCATCGACATAAGGGGTCATATGCAAATCAGCATAGCCTCTTGCTTTCAGGTGCGCCAGATAAAACTTAACGCTGAGAAGGCGGCATAAGCTGCCTTCTCAGCGTTTTCTTATTTAGATCATGAAACTTCAGACTTCTGGGATTTCTAGTCCAACGGATCATAGGCTGGGAGGGCTTCATTGCCATCTGGGGATGACAAGTCATCCAGGGACGACAAGCCTGAAGGAAAGATGGTGGCAGTGCTTGTCCGCTCGTTTATGACCACTCGAATCATTACTGGGCCGCCAAGCTTTACTACCTTCGGAGAAAGCTCGAAATGAAGCGCTACATCGTGAATGCCCTGCGACAGTCCTGAGAGATCCAGCTCTGCGAGCAGATTGCTGCTGTTGATTTTTTCTACTTCGTCAGCTGGACCTCTTATTGTAACTTTCACAGGCTCCGGAGGTATCTGAACCACGAAATTGCCTATATCCCTGATAATTGAAATGGAGCTTGAAGGAATAGTAATATCCTTCACAGCCTCTTCGTCTATCTCAACTCTCACTATCACGCTGTCAGACGCAGTTGATCTAACAGCTACTTTACCTGTCAGCAACTCCCTTATGCTAAAGGATGCAACCTTTGATTCCATGTCCCCGTCAATTATCACAGGCTTGAGAGCAATCTCAACAATTGAGTCCAGTTCCTCCTGCGGCCCTACGAGATCAATTGTCTCAGGCTCCACAGTCAAGCTGGAAACCCAATACCCTTCATTGGGGCTTCCTTCGAACGAAGGCTTGATTGGAACTGTCTTTATCTGATAAACCGGCACTTTGACAGCTATGCTTTCCACAGATAAAGTCAAGCTTTCTGTTATGTCCTTGCCATCAGCATTATATGCATAAATGGGAGCGTCCTGTATTTCGACGTCTTTATCAGCATCCTTGACGCTTACCACTGTGCGAATGGATGCCACGGTATCTACAACAGACTTCGGCCCGGTTACTTCCACCACATCCTGATAAGTCGGATTTTGGCACTCAAAGCCCTGCTTAGGCTCTCCTTCTATAATTACAAGCACCGGCGATGGCTGCGTTATTATCCTGTCTATTATCACTATAATGCTTTCCGGCTTCTGGCTAAGCGGAACTGCATTTGTATACACTTCAACCTTTATAGGCAAATTTATAGGCTCGCCCAGCCTGTTGCTGTTGGTGGAAGTGATTAGAGAGCTCAAATCCACATAGGCTGAAACGAAAGTGGATAAATTGTCTCTTATGCTTCGCTTAGCTTGGATTTTTATGCTTACGCTCTGAGTAAGCTTATCCTTATTGGTAATAATGAAGCCGTTCTCAAGCAAAACGTCTTCATGCACAAGCGTTATAGGCTTTGTGATTGTTCTTGTATACAGAGTATCATCTATGTTGTAAACTACAAACCAGAGAAGTACGGCAGAGACGAGCGCCAGTAATTTCCAGCCTATGTCTTTTAAGAAGAAGTCATTCAGAATTCTTATCACGTCTTTGCCTCCTTCTTGCATTCGTCTCCTTCTCTTCTTTAACATCGCCTTGCAAAAGCATTTCGCTTATCTGTTTCTCTGTAACCCTTCTTTGGAGCTTTCCTCCTCTGGCAACGCTCATGGCCCCGGTCTCCTCAGAAACCACCAGGACTACGGCATCAGAAACCTCGCTGGCGCCCACTGCGGCGCGGTGCCTGGTTCCAAGCTCCTTTCCTATCTCAACCGTCGTAAGAGGCAGTATGCATGCGGCGGCGGTTATCCGATTTGATCGGATTAATACAGCTCCATCATGAAGCGGCGTTTTGTCTTCGAAAATATTAATTAGCAATTGACTGGTAATGACCGCGTCAATGGGAATGCCTGTCTGTTCATGATCTCCAAGAGCAACATGCTGCTCTATAACAATAAGCGCTCCAGTCCTGGCTTCCGCCATGAGTTTGGAAGCTTTGACTATTTCGCTGATAGAAAAAGGAGACAAATTGGATAGTTTTTTCTCATCGTTTTTCAAAAAGACTCCCAAAATCTTTCCTTTTCCCAATTGCTCCAGAGCTTTGCGAAGCTCAGGCTGGAAGAGCACTACTAGAGCTATCAAGCCAATGTTGAACGTCATGCGCATGACCCAAAGGATAGTGATGAGGTTCAGCAGACTCGCCACAGCGTATACCAGAAGAACTATCAAAAAGCCTTTAAACAAAGACCAGGCTCTGGTCTCGCGGATCCACTGAAGAATTTTGTAGATTGCCAAGGATATCGCCAGAATGTCGATGAAATTGCCAAGCCAGACCGGCACTTCAATGACTGGGATCCAGCCGTTTAAAATATTCTGTATAAACCCCACCTGTATTTCACCTTTGCTCCGTGCGCGCTCCTGCTAAAGGCCGCGATATTTTAGGACTTCAGTTGTAGCCGCTGTCGGGCTCGGCGCGGCGCACCTTGCTGCGAAGGACTCGGTTTCGCCTGGTCATTATGACCTTCGGAACGACTTTAACGAAATAGTAATTCTCTTCGTCCTCAAACTCCACCCGCTCAGCCCTTCCATAATCCAGAACCACATCAAAGAACCTCACAAGCTCCGCCAATCCCGCTGATATGATTGTAAAAACGAGCACAAAGAATATGTCCTCATCTATTCCCGTCATTATCTTCGCGATGATAAAGCTGATGACTACCATCAGAGCGCCAAGCGCAACGCTTATGTCCTTGGAATAGTCAATTGACATGCGCGATATGCCATATACCACAAGAAGCACCATCGCGAAAATAAAAGAGTAGAATATCCAGCTTTGATTCCCAGAAACGCTTGAAACCAATTCGCGAAGGATTGCTCCGAAGGTTTCTGGCATATCCATGATTGCCAAACCCGCTGATTTTGTAGTTTGAGTCAGTTCATGCACTACAGGTATGAAATTCCAGATGAATATTCCTATGGATATCGGAATAAGCGCGGTAACGCTGAAATACAAACCCGCCAGAATGGGAACTAGATAAGGTATCTTGAAATAAAAGGCAGCTAAAGTAAGCAGTATTAGTATACTCTCCCTTGGCGCCAATCTTGCATAGAAGAACAGGACGCAAAGCAAAAACAGCGTAACCAGCAAAGCTATCTCAGTGTACTGCGACAATTGTATCCCTATGTCCACAATCATAATACCATAGGAAAGGCTGTGCGGGAGTATTACAAATATCACTCCCAGGAGGAGGGTTATCGGCAGAGCAAGAGGGGCTTCAAAAAAAGGCCTGAAGACGTCCAAGGGGTATCCTATGCCTGAAATGATATTGAATGCCGCAATGCCCGCAATGAACCGCAAAAGAAATAGCAACCCGACCTCGAACTGCTTATATAAGCGAACTATCGCTTCTCGTGCTTGCAATATCGCCTTCATAGTAGAGATTTGTCTCCTCCTCAAATTGTTCGCGGGGCGGGCGGATCTTATCCACCATGACCAGAAGGCGCACATAGTTTTTAAGTCTGGTCTGGCACTTCGCGTACTGCCTGGCGGCGGTAATTGTACCGATCAGCGTGTACGCCGCCATAACTATTAGAATGAATACGGCTGCGTCTATCCCCGCTTTTCTGAAGTCAATTGACAGAATGTCAACCTGTTTCACCAGAAGCTCATTCAGCCAGTATATCAGAAGAGCTATCATTGATCCCAAAAAGGCGCAAAGCCGCGTCCACATGTTTTTCTTGTAGATGAAGTCATGCCTGAAAAATTCATTAGTCCTTTTGTCTTGTGCACCGTAGTGCTTGTCATAAATGGCAAGCTTCGTCATTACCATGATTCTCTTTTCATTAATCATATCCCCCCTGCCCTCCTGTTCAGATTTTGGGCCTTGCGCCGAACCGTTTGAAACTTGCAATTTCCTGCAAAACAATTGGTTCGAGCACAATCCTCCCTTGAATCCGCATCGCGGATTCAAGGGAATTTAAATTCTCGCTTCAAGCCATGAAAGCTTTATAACGCCACATGGCAATAATCTCTCATAATTGCACTATCTCTGTGACCCAAGCAGATCCTCGACCTGCGCACTGATGAAGCTTATCCATATGATTCACTGGAATCTCTTAAAGCTGGGCAGACTTCATCATTCTTCAAGCGAAGCAAGCTCCTTTTCCTCAGAAGGCGTATTCTTGCGCGCAAGCGCTGGACTTCCAGACATGCCCGCCGCATCGTAGCGCACTCCTGGATCCCAAAGCAGCCATTCATCTACACCTGCGTCAAGCGCGCCTTGAATTTGCGCGCCTCTTTCATCTCCCCCATACTGCAGGTGCCTTGATAGCCATGATGCGGTGAAGTCTTGAAGCCATGGACGGACTTTCGCCCTATGCTCCCCTTCCGGTATCTTATTTAGCCTTTCATTTGAGAGTTCCATGGATTCATATATAGTATCATATGGAAGCAAATCGGGAATGTCAAGACCCATTGAGCCATTGGCGTAATGCGAAGGATACACCATCGGGCATAAGACATCCACTATCTTTCCCAGCTCTGTATAATTTTGCCCTACAATTGCGGCATCTATGTCGCTATTTATAATTGTTCCATAAACATCTGCAGAAACTTTCACTCCGTAAGGCCTGAGAACATCCATAGCAAGCCTCGCGAAATCCTCAATGGCCTCTGAGCGGCTTTTTCCTCCGGTATCGCCCATATCTGCTGAGTCGAGCCTGGATGATGCGGCGAATCTGACATAGTCGAACTGGATCTCTTTGAATCCAGCTTCAGCGGCCGCCTTGGCAAAGCTCAGAACATACTCGCAAGCCTCTTTATTGTACGGGTTTAGCCACGCATTCCTCTGCGGATCCAGCCAGATGCTGCCGTCTTGATTATGTATATACAATTCTGGCTTGAAATGATAGCTGTTGTTGTCTTTGAACGCAACAAGCCTGGCAATGGGATAGATGCCGTTTAATTCCAGAATATCCATAAGCGCTGAGACATCCTCAATGTTTCCTACGGATATGCCCAACTCGTCTGCCATTTCAAAGCCCTTAAACGTCATAAGCCCCTCTTCGGTCTTGACGTCTATAACCATGGCATTAACTCCGCCTTCTTTGCAGACGTCTAGAATATCTTGCATATACTGATCCCCGCCTGCCCGATTGCTGGTTACATAAATTCCGTGCACCACAGGAACCTCTGGAAGCGGCGCAAAATCCAGGGGAGGAGGCGTCATGTAAAAATCAAATGTAATAGGCGCCTCCTCAATCGCCGGCGTCGGCTCCGGCTCGGCTGTCTGCGCCAAAGCCTCCTCAGCGGCTTCGGTTGCGCGCGTCGGCGGCATACTCGGATCCAAGTTCATGAATACCCCATCCTTCGGCCCATTGGAGCAGCCGGCAAGAATCAATGCGGCAAAAGCCAAGACGCCGCGCCTCTTAATATTTTTCAACTAATTCTCCCCCTATGCTGTGTTTTGAAATTCATCATTGGCGTTTATATAGCGCATAAAGATCCCGCAGCGGCTGCCGGGGTTTTCCGGCTTCTGTACTGGCGCTTTTTCGCCTTGCTATACTGATTCGCATATGAAGGTTCCAATTTTGGCGCTTGATTGTACAGCGAGTGCGAAATGCCGATATCGGCATATCACATCTTGAACGTGGATAATCAAGCTCCAAAATTGGAACATTTGACTGCTATCGGTATATCAGCTGGAATGGTCGCTCAAGCTGACTTCTGATTTCAAACACGCTTTTTTTCTCTATAAGATCCATTCTTGTGACTGGCGCCGCTTATTTCGCTTTGATGCGGCATTCAGTTATGAAAGCAGCAGGGCATTTATAGCGCCTTAACCCGCAATCATCGCGAAATGTCCTTGCCTGAGGCTTTACTGTGCCTAACATCCCAATTATATATATATGTCTTTCCTGCGCTTATTATTTTGGGATGATGAACTGATTGAACCTGATAATTGAACGTATCAGCCATGATGAAAAGCAACATGCATTTTGGGGGCTAAAGTCCTCCGGTTAAGGAGAAAGTCGGAAAGCAAGGATGGGTTCCATAAAGCGCGTGGCTTTGCAATCGCCTTCATCATCTCTTTAGCCAGCATAATGCGCGTTTCTGAAAGCGCGGAATGCGCTTAGGCAGTTAAACGTTTCGCTGAATTCCAAAATTACCAGTGCCAAATGCAACCCTAAAAGGGCATTTCTGGATTTTTAAGCGCTAAGCGGCGTAAAAAATCTACTAATATATTATACCACAGTTTTATTTAGTACGGCATTGATAAGCTGGCTTTTAGTGAAAATTTTCTGCCAAACACAGTAAAAAAAGGATCACTGAGGAGACATAGAGCGGCATTCGACAAAATCTCAGTTTATCGCAATGCTATTTATGATGCAGACGATCGTTTTCAAAGTTTCGGATCAGGCTTAATCGAATGCGGAGCTCCCTGCCCCGCCGCGAAATCGCTTTAGACGATGTATCCGTCTATCTCCGTCTTGCGAAGACACGCCGCGAGCTTGTCCGTATGGAGCAGAGCCATCATCCCGAGAATCAGATCGCGCTCTGATTCGGCCATGCGGAATTTGATCTGTGCCGTGCGAATGCGTGCGCGCCCTTTTTGCTTTCGTTTTCCATGCCGTATGCCCTTTCTTCCACAGGGGTTTGGGGCTTTTCCCCGGCAAGCATAGGAAGCGGGTACCCGCTTCCTATGCTTGCCAAGATTATCATTGCGTGATGATTAATCAGTAATCATTACTTTTCTTTCATCAGCACAGAGCGAAAGGAAGCCGTCGTTTCGCGATATTCAGCGCATCTGGCGCTGATTAGGAATTGGGGGTTTGCGCGGAGGCTGCCCATGGAGAAATTGGGGCGCGAGTTCGCAAGTGATGATTAAAAACTCAGAATGACGATTAGTTTTGCTCCAGCAAGCGCAAAGCAGGACGCCATTTGGTCTCTTGGAGAAATTTTTAATCAGCATATCGCAAGTCTGCAATCACGAATGCGTTTTTTAATCAGCACCGAGCAGCCCTTAAACGCCCACAGACAAAGCGTTCGTTTGCCCGGTGCCGATTTAAGAAAAGTGATGATAACTGGCTTGACTTATCAGGAATTCCTGATAACCATTATGTATGTCCAATTGCGAGGTATTTTCTCGGAGTTTCAGCAAATCCGCTTCCCAGACGCGATTCCGTATGTTCTCTCATTCATTTCACAATTGATTTGGTTGCGAAGTTGAGCGAACATCTCAAGAACTTATATTTTTATACTGCCAAATTGGAGTTGGAGATGATAGAATATTTTATAGCTATCGCATAGCAATTTAATGTAATTCATTATGGATGTATGCTTTGCAATAGCTCGGAATATAACGATTTTGGATTAATATTCATACATTTTGTTAGATAATTTGTAACAACCATGAAATCAATTTGAATAATTTGGATATATATTTGCATCCTTCAAAAATCTCGATTTCAAGTGCGTCAGCCGAAAAATCTCCTTATTTTAATGTTGGAGTTGTGCCTCAGTCAGAATGCAGCTATTTTTGTATGGTTCGAATTTGCAATGAACTTGCTTCGATATCAGGGTTATATGAAGTCAAAAAATTGATATTGATGGTGATTCATTGGAAGAATAGTAATTGAATTTTCCAGACGGCGTCTGGAAAATTTAAAATAAGCGGAGGAGGCTCTTCCATGGAATGGGGTGCTATGGAACATCTGGTAGACTATGATAAAATATATTATGCCTGAACTCATGAGCGAGTCGCGGGAACTGTAAATACAGTCATGCTTTCGACCTATTGGGAAGCCGGAAGCTCAATAGTAGAGGGCGAACAAAGCGGCGAGCATAAAGCGCAGTACAGCTAGAGTGTTGTTTCTGAGTTGTCAAAACGGCTGACGATTGACTTTAAAAAAGGTTATTCCATGAACAATCTTTATAATATGCGCGCTTCTTTACGCCCTATCCAAAATTCCAGAAGCCATCTGGAAAACTGTCGTGGTCATTGAACTGTCAGCAGTAAAGGACTTGGACGCACACTCATTTTATGAACATGAAAGTGCCAATGGCAAGTGGTCGATTGATGAGTTGCGTCGTCAAATAGGCACATCGTTATTTGAGCGGCTCGTACTCTCCGAAGGTCAGCCTAGCAAGGAAAAAATTCTTTCGCTCGCTCGTCAAGGCGGGGTTATAGAGAAACCCAAGGATATTTTGAGACAACCGTATGTGTTTGAGTTTCTTGGCGTACGAGAAGAGAAGCCCATGCTTGAAAAAGATTTGGAAGCGAGGCTGATTCGCCACATTGAAGATTTTCTGCTTGAATTGGGGGGAGGATTCATGTTTGTTGGCAGTCAACAACGTATCACCGTCGGGCGCCGTCACTACTATACCGCTTTTCATCAAATGTTCCTTTTTTGGAGCTTGACTGTCCATTGAGTGGTGCGAAATGCAGGTATCGGCATTTCGCACTCGCTGTATAATCAAACTCCAAAAAAGGTAATTTAGTACGAAAATACATTTTATGGACATTTGTCCATGCTTCAAATACACAAATGCCTTAATATTTTCAGCCTTGGCGGTGAAGCGCAGCGTCATAGGGGTTTATATGAAAAGGAACGAAGTTAAGGCTCTGCTGGCGCAAGAGGCTGAGGTGCAAGACGAAGCTGATTTCGGTAAAACAATGGAAGACAAGTAAAATTTGTCGTGGAGTCGGATGGGATTATGACATTCAATGAAAATACACAGGTCAAGATAACGCGATTTTGCCTCTGATGCGATTGGACTATGACTAAGTGTCTTTGAAGAATACCGTTTGTGGCCGCGGCTCAACTATGTTCATGGATGTTTCTCCGAGAGCATTCAGCGAATGCCGATTCTTATCAAATGTTCCTTTTTTGGAGCTTGATTATACTATGATGATTTGGGACGACCGTTTCTCAAGATTTTTGAAGTTCGCTGGCCTCGATAACATTTGTCATATGTTCGCCTCCCGCTTGTCGAGCCGCACCATAAAACCGATACCGGACTTGGTAATCTCGTGCCGGGGGAAGGACGTTTTTGCAATAAGCTCCTCAAAGCCGTCGCGTGTATATGCGCCGCTTTTCAAAAATGTTTTGAACGAAAGTTTAACAAAAAACCTATCAAAACCTTTCATGCCGGTTTTATTAAGCTCGTTTTCAAACTCCTCTTTCGTGGCGTTATGGTTCATGTCGATAATAAGCGCTGTTCCGTTCGGCTTTAGGACACGGTACATTTCGTTGAGAGCTGTAAGCGGCTCCTTAAAATTCTTGAACGGGTCGGAGCAAATGATACTATCAAACTGTCCGTCCTGCAGAGGAAGATCAGAAGCGTTGCCCTGCTTGAAATCCACAGTGGCATTCGCTTCTTTTGCGTTGCTCTTTTCAATCTCCACAAAATCCTGACTGAGTTCAACGCCTGTGACCTTAAAGCCGCGCCGAGCCAGTTCAATCGAAAGATAACCGGGGCCGGGCGCGACTTCCAGCACCGATGCGCCTTTATCAGCAAGGCCGCTCACTACATTTGCATATTCGTTCATCTCATTAAGCCGCGACGAGCGTGTGTTTTTGTCATACCATTTCGCCATCACGCCATAAATGCCGAGATCTTTTTTCCTGCGCGAGTTTTTCAAGAAAGCCATACTCATCCTCCTATTGATTCTTGCGTGGTGTTATGATAAAATAGTTCATTAACAATAATTTAACACTGTTAAGTGTACTCATTAATACCGATAATGTCAATAGGTTTAAGAGATTTCATGAGGTGAGAAGATGTCGGTCACAAAGGAAATGATTGTTGAGGTTTCTATAAATATATTAAACAGCGACGGAGAGGAGAGCTTATCCATGCGAACCATCGCACAGGGACTGAACATAAAAGCCGCTGCTCTGTATTGGCATTTCAAAGGAAAGCTGGAATTGTATGGCGCGATTGCGGAGCATTTATGTTCGCAAATAACAATGCCGGACGAAAGTTTCGACCCTCAGGAATATCTTTTGACTGTGCAAAGGGAATATCGTATGGCGCTGCTATCGGTTAGGGATTCGGTCGTAATTTTTGAAAACTCAATTCCCAACACGCCGGTCAGAATAGGGATCATCAGGCGGATTGCGGATAAGCTATTGCAAATGGGGGTTGTCAAAGAAAATATAATGACGATTTCTAATATGCTGAACAATTACGTTCTCTCTTTTACGGCAGATGAGATGCGTTTCAAAAACTCGCCACCGGAACTTAAAAAAACTTTCACGGAAATGCTTGATCCGGAAGATAAGTTTATTTTCATCAACGACAGGGATTTTGACGAGCAATTCGAATACGGTTTGCAAGTGCTGTTTATGGGATTAAAGGCGTTGGATGACTTGGGATAGGGGGTAATTACTTTGAATATTCGCAACTCATTTTAATGATAGCCGTAATGGTTTTCTTTGTATCGCTGTCTGCTTGTAAAAACGACAATAGACAAAGCGAACCGTCGGCACTTGAATCGGGTGCGCTCACCATCACATTCGACTTTGATAAGCAGTCCGGCCATTCGAGTAATCAGTTCGCCGTATGGATCGCGAACGGCAACCTTATAGAGACGCTCTTCACGGCGAATGGCGGGTATAAAAACAGACCCGATTCCATACCCGCATGGGTAGAGAAGTCCGGCCTTGCGTCCATAACTAAAAGCGAGGTTGACGCTATCTCGGGCGACGCCAAAAACCGGAATACTCGCATACACATGGGAGTTGACCGACGCAGACGGCAACGCGGTTCCCTCCGGCGAGTACGGCTTCTTTATTGAGGGAAGCCTGCGGTGGAAAAACCGTGTCCTTTACTCCAGCGTTAGCGAGATTGGCGACACGCCCGCAACAGCGGGAACAAGCGCGGAATATTTCTATGAAGCGTCCGACGATCAGCCCGTGTTATCAAGCGATTCGCCCGAAAACTCAATGTTTGGTACGGTAACAGCGAACTTCGTACCCGAGCGGTATATAACTGATATTTTGCTGTGTCCACAATGCATAAATTCTCTATTTGATTAAATTAGCATTTGCGAGCAAAGCAGAAATCGAGGGTCTTGATGGGCCCAATCCCGGACAACCCGGAGTATGCTGGCAGACTGCCATTTTAAGCCGTTAAATGCTTAACTAAATGTGCAGTTAAAATAATGAAAGTTAACAAAAGTTGCTTATTTGCTAAAATAAAATGCATATCGCAGTTTTGTCAAGTCTTTGAATTAATATATTGATTAAATATTTAGAACTTCCAGTGGCGGAGCACCTGCAAAGATGCTTTAAAATCCCTGCGCATTGCTTAAGCTGATGGATGCCATCAGCTCGTGGAATCCTTGCGCCGATCGGTGGGAGTATGCCACTTGCGGCATTTTCAGTAATATACACCCAAGTTGGAGAATGACTGTCCACTGGCGCTGATATTCTTATATGCATTAATTCAGCGCTTTCAAGGTGCGAAATGCCGATAACAATCACACTGGCTATGCAGACAAGCGCCTGCAAGCCAGTTCATATGCAATTCGGTATAACGAAAAAATCCCTTGCGAGCGGTTTTATACGCTCTCATGGGATTCTTATTCTTTCATCATTGAGGCCTTTAGTACTGATCGGCCATAGCAATTTGCAGTCATATGCGCCTGTTTTGGGGCTTGACTGCCCACTGGCGCTGATATTCTTAAATGAGTGGATTCGGCGCTTTCAAGGTGCGAAATGCCGGTGTCAATCGCGCTCGCCGTACAGCCCTCCAATGCAGGCAGCTTCATATGCAAAACATTATTATGAAAGCAGACGGAATTTCAAGTTCCTAAGGCTGCGGAAAAAAAGCGAGATCTCACTGCTCATTATCCAGCGGCGCTTCACTTTCGATTTTGCCCTTGATGCTGTCCATGATGTTGATTCCCGTTATAGCTTCTATAGTTGCTGGCAAGGAGCTGATTATGTCAGTCACATATCCAGAGATTTTGGCGGCGCCACGGGCGCCTCCCTCTCCGCCTTGATCCACTATAACTATGCGTTCAGTCTTCGCAAGCGGCTGAGCTATTGCTGATGCCATCTCAGGGAGCTTGTCAATAATCATCTGCGCAACCGCAGCGTCATTGTACTGTTTGTATGCCTGAGCCTTCTTGAGCATGGATTCCGCTTCCGCCTTGCCCTTTTCCCTAATGATGTCGACTTCAGCCATGCCTTCCAGACGCTTGGCATCCGCGCGAGCGGTGCCTTCAAGCCGTATGGCGGCGGCTCTGGCTTCCGCGTCTTGAATTTCCTTATACTTGTCTGCGTCAGCGTTTCTTTCAACTTTATACCTGTCAGCGTCGGCATTCTTTTGCACTTTATACTTGTCTGCGTCAGCGCTTTTTATGACGGAAGCTTCAAGCTCTTTCTCCCTGCGATTGGCCTCCTGCACTGCCAGTTCGATTTCCTTCTGCTTTTTAATGATTTCAACCTGCATTCCAGTTTCAGTAACCTCTTTTTTAACCCTGTTCGCTTCAATCTCATAAGCCAAGTCGGCTATGGCTCTGGCAGCTTCCTGCACCTTGCGGTAAGATTGAATTTTCAGCTCTTTTTCTTTATTGGCTTCAGAAATTTGGGTTTCAGCCACAAGCCTTGCTTCTTCCCCCAGCCTGTTTGCGGCCGCAGTCTTTATCTTCGTCTCCCGCGCCGCTTCAGCTTCAGCAATTTCCGCGTCGCGCTTGACTTCGGAAATGCGCTTCTTTCCCAAAGCGTTCAAGTAGCCGTTGTCGTCTGATATGTCACGAATCGTAAACGCTTTTATCTCAAGGCCCATATCAGCCAAATCAAGTGCGGCAACCTCCTGCACTTGAGATGCGAACTTCTCCCTGTCTTTATAAATCTCCTCAACCGTGAGTTTCGATATTATTTCACGCAGCTTGCCCTCAAGGACATTTTTGGATATGTCCATTATGACTGCAATCGTCTGGCCTTCATGTCCTGTGTTGAACTGCTCCATAGCGGCAAGGATTGATTCTTTGTCGCTTTTTACTTTGATTACGGCTACGCCGTCAGCTATTATATCCACGCCCTGCTCAGTCAAGGCGCCTGCTGTTCTGACTTCAATCTTCATATTTTCCAATGAGATCCTGTCTGTCCTTTCGAGAACAGGCACAACAAGCCCGCCACCGCCGGATATAACCCTCTTCTTAAGTCCTGTCACTACCAAGGCCTTGTCCTGGGGAACCTTCTTCCATAGGGCGAATATGCTCATCAGAAGAAGAAAGAGAACTGCCAGTATAATAAGCCCTATCATCAATTCACTCATTACCGGAACTCCTTTCGCTTAAGCGACGCAGAATATAGCATGCTTGCAGTCAAATGAACCTGTTTCGAAGTTTATCATCCACATTCAGGGCGCGAAATGCCGATATCTGCATTTCGCACTCGCTGTACAGCAGAGTTCCAAAATAGGCGGTTTCATTTGCAAATCAATAAGGCCTTAATATAGAGAGAATTTCATCAGTCATGACCCCGCCTTCAAGGCTTATTATAAGTTTGGCATAAGCCTTGTTATGTCCAGCTTCAGATTATCACGATGATTGATTTGAAGGGTGTCATTCCGTCGTTTTCTTGGATGATGCAAAGGTTAATCCACATACGGGCCGTGGCGATCAACCAGAAGGCGGCGCGCTTTTTGAAATGCTTGAAAGCAGGATCCGCATCAAAAGAGGAATGGCTATGCTGAATGCAGATAAGCGGCGGGGTTTGGCAGAAGCCCTATAAGGGCATGAATACAGCGTAGCCTAAAGGCATAGAAGAGCCATCACTAGCGCGCCTAAAAGGCGAAAAGCGCGGCATGCCGCTTGCTCGCCTTGAAGGCGGGCGCCGCAATCCCGGCGCCGGCTGCCTCTAGAAGAGGCTCCTATTTCCTGTTCTTGCCGTCGTTCTCCTGATTCTTGATGCATTTCCTGATCTTAAGCCTCGTCC
>JAISZB010000192.1 GCA_031269465.1 Clostridiales bacterium
TGTGCAATGAGCTTTTTCAGCTCGCCCTTTTCAATGCCCTTTTCAATGCCCTTTTCAACGCCCTCCTCAAACCTCGTCACCCACATAGCCTCGTAATCCGCCTGCCACTGCTCGGCCGCCTTGTACATACGCTTCTCTTCCTCATCCAAATTCTCAAACGCTACAGCCTCCGCCGCTTTCTTAATGTATTCCGGAGCGTTGTCCGGGATTGGCCCGTCCATGAAATAATCGGCCCGGAACTTCTGCCCGCCAGTCTCGAAATCCTCTTTGGAGAACTCAAAATATCCGATTTTAATCAGCTCCCTGTCGGGCTTCAGGTTCCTCGCGGGATCATGCATCTCGAAAATCCGCAGGGAGCGCTTGCCGCTGAAGTGCCCATGCCCCAGGATGTTCAAGGAGTAAACCGCAATCAGGCTGGAGTATCGGTTGTATTTCTTTTTGCCCGTGCCGGGGTCTATTGATGGAACGACGCCCTTGTTGTATACCGCTTTTCATCAAATGTTCCTTTTTTGGAGCTTGATTATCCATTGAGTGGTGCTAAATGCCGAGATCGGCATTTAGCACTCGCTGTATAATCAAGCTCCAAAAAAGGTAATTTTATATAAAAAGCAGTATAGTTGCTGCAGTACCGCTCGAACGGGCAGTACAGGGATCTTTCATCGAAAAACGACGTCCCCTTCAGCTGCGGCTCCGTTGTAAAGTCGGCCGCCGTGAAGGAAGCCGCAATATCTTTTTCAGTGTACCGCATGACGTTGGCATCCCTGCCGTACAGCGACTCTTTATACGCCTTGATTTTGTCACCCAACGAAAATACAAAACGAATTAAGCCGCATTTAAGCCTGCAAAGCAAGTAATATCAATGCTTTATCCTGTTTTGTACTTGTTGACAAGAAAAATACAATACTCCAAATGTACAAAACGATTTAAGCGAGAAAAATACAAAACACTTGCTTGCGTTGAGCGAGGTTTTTGTACTTTCACTGTGCAATCCTCAATGCCTAAAACACCCAATCGGCACGATGTATACGCCATCAGAGCGGCGGTAGGCGAGTTCAGTTGCAGTCAGTACCATTAGGAACGACGGTTCGCGCATTTTGTCAACATTCACTTTTTCGCGGAG
The DNA here is from genome assembly GCA_031269465.1 of Clostridiales bacterium. Lineage (GTDB taxonomy): Bacteria > Bacillota > Clostridia > Lachnospirales > WQUN01 > JAISWZ01. Next base: position 1,121 of record JAISZB010000192.1, read on the forward strand.
CGTTTTAAGGTTTTCGGCGGCGGTTTCAATTTCTTTCGCGCCCATTTTGACCTCAATCGCTCCCCAGCGTCCGTCTTTCAGATGAACAATCGCGTCTGCTTCCAATCCGCTCTTGTCGCGATAGTGAAACACCTCGCCGTCAATCGCTTGTGCGCAAACTCGCAAATCGCGTATGCAGAGCGATTCAAAAAGCAATCCGAAAGTGTTGAAATCATTCAGCAAGCTGTCAGGTGTTGCCCGCAGTACAGCCGTGGCTATAGACGGGTCGGTAAAATGGCGTTTGGGCGAAGTCCGCAAAGCGGTTTTTGAGCGCATAGCGGGGTTCCACGCGGGCAAGTCCTCCACAACGTAAATGCGGCGAAGCGCGTTCAAGTACGAGGCAATCGTCTTTTCGGAAATCGTGTCCTCGTCCCCGGCAATGTCGTTTCGAATTGTCGTCATATTCGCCATAGTGGACACATTCCGCGCCAGCGAGCGCATTAATGCGCGGACGCGGGCGGGGCTTTTCTCCACGCCGTCCACGCGGGACACGTCAATATTGATAACCGCGTCAACATAGTCGTACACGCGCCGCAGGGCAACCGATTCCTTTTCGCCGATTGAAGCGGGCCACCCGCCCCGTGTCAGCGCAAACGCCAACTTTTCAATCGTGAGAGCGGAAAACCCGTCGCCGTCACATTTGCCGTCAAACAATGCTCCGAGCGAAACGTCGCCGCTTGATTCCAAAGATTCAAAGAGGGTCATTGTACGCATAAGCATACGCGAAATCCGCCCTGTGCCGGTGTGCTGAACGGCATTATCTTTCGGCACGGCAGAACCCGTCAAAATGAACTGTCCGCTTTCCCCCCGCTGGTCTACAGCGAAGCGAACCGCGTCCCACAGCACGGGAGCCATCTGCCATTCGTCAATCAAGCGCGGCGTTTCGCCTTTCAATAACAGAGACGGCTTCGTATCGGCGGCTTTCAGGTAGGACTCTGTGCAGTCCGGGTCTTGCAGAAGCAGTTTGCTCGCCGCCCGCTCTGCCGCCGTTCTGGTTTTTCCGCACCATTTCGGTCCCTCTATCAGCACCGCGCCGGACGCTTCCAGCGCTGTCGTCAGCACATCATCGGTAATTCGCCGCAAATATTTACGTTCCATAAACTTTGACTGCTCCTAACCTTATAAGCTGTTTTCTGTATTATAGCATAAGATTCCGAGTTTGTCAATGATATATTTCCGAGTTTGGCTAATCTTTAGTTCTGACTTTGGAAAATAAAAGGAGTCCGACTGTGAAACATCTGCCGGCAAAGGATCGATCTCCGCGTCGACCACAACTTGGCTGTATAAGCCGCGGATGATCGAAGCCTGCGCCGTCGGCGCGCCCTTTTCCGGCCCCTGGGATCCGAACGCCGCCCCGGGCGCGTCTGTGGCGGGCAGCGCGATTCTGCTCCCGTCTTATGCCAAAACCCTGCAACCATGCTTGGAAATATCCGCTGCAGCCGGGCACGACCGCAGCGTCGAATTGCCGTTCGAACGCCTCCCGCTTTATTTTCGCCCACGCCTCGCGGAAGGACTGCCGGTCCGCCTCCAAATCCGCGCCTTCGCTTGCGAATATCCGCCGGATCTTCGCGGAAATGGATGTTCGCACGAGAGACGCGGCTGTGCGCGCCGTCCGATCGAAGGGCGGCTTCCCTCTATTTCACGCAGAGTCGGCGGGCTTCATCCTGGCGCGCCTCAAAAACTCTTCATCCGACAAATTCTCTGCGGTCATGCCTTTGTATCCGACTAGTGACGCGCGAAGCCCGCCCTCTTAAATCGAAAGCATGCCGATGAATCCCGGGGGCGGCGCCGCATATACGGAAATCCAGCATTAAGCCAGCATCTCCCTGCTGGCTAAATCCCCTTCTCCTTTAAAAGCTTTCTTGCGGCCTTCAATTTGCGGCGTTCATAGCGCCAATGCATGACATCGCGGCAGGCGAAATCGGCGGCGCCCTCTTCTGCCTGCCTGGCTGGATCCATGATGTCCATCGTGTTTTCGGCTCCCCTGCGCAACTTCATCTGGATCGGCGGCAATCTGGAAATCAAATTATAGTGAAATGCAAATCAAATTATAGCAAGTGTTTTAGCCTGATTGCAAACTGTTCTGGCATTCAAATCAGTGTCGAATTTTCTTAACCTTATTATATTGGGGGTGCTTCTACCTTCGCCCCGCATGGACAAACGCCGGCTTATTTATGCAAGACGCACTATCCTGAACCTCTAATAACCCTTTCGCTAAAACGCAGACGCAACTCTTGTCTCAGGCCGTCAATAGGCGCAAATTTGTCTTTGGCTAACCAAAGCGCGAATACCGTATATTGCCATAAAATGGATGGAGAGGTATCGGCCATTCAATGCGGCTATGGAAGCCTAGGCGCTTGTCGCCATTGGATTTCACCTTGCTTTAGCGGCTTCTCGCTTAAGAGAATGCATTTTTAAGGATAGATACATGTGCTGCGTCGTTTGGCCATCATCATAATCGATGCCAAATAGCTCTTTTATACGCTGAATGCGATAATTCACGGTGTTTTTATGCAAATGCAAACATGCGCACGTTTTGTTTATGCTTTTACCATGTTCGAGATATGCAAGCAGCGTAGAAAAGAAATCAGTTTTATTTTTGGCGTCGTAAAAGTCCAGCTCTTCTACAATCATATGATAGTACTTCTTGCAATCCAATTTATTATTGCACTCAGTTAACCAATCAATATATTTATATGAAGCATAGTAATGAATCAGATCTTTAGGATTCATGCGATTCCCAAAGGAGATGGCCTTTTCCGCTTGGTCAAAGTAAGCTCTCAAATTAAAAAGATTTCTAAAAGGTTCGCTTACCCCAGCTCTTAAATTAGAATCAATGCAATATTGGCATAGCATTTTTATCAAATACGGAAGCATATTCATGTTTTGAACCAGAACTACAATATTTTGCTCGTAAATTATATGTTTAACAGAACTATGCAATGAATCAATTTCACTATTTGCATACTGCATTGTTCTCTCACTGCTATTTTGCATATCAATTAAGAAAATCTGATAAATATCAGTTTTGTCCCACTTTCGAGTCATGAGACGATAGTCTAGGTCAAGCTCATCATTTATGCCTCCAATTATTAAATCCTTTATTATCTCGCTGTAATCTCCTTTAGAAGATACAATCATTTTTTTGCAGAGCTTCACAGCTGTAAGATCAACGATCCTTCTCATAATAGCAATATCGTCTTCTCTCAAATTTCTATTTGTAGCTAAAATGGCAAAATATCCAAATAAGGTCTTTCCATCATTGACTGACCATGCGTAATAAGCCATGCCCCCTAATTCTTGGTAATAATAGTCCTTTGAACTTATAAGATTCTTTACGTTGTTGTGAAAATTTTTATGGATGTAGTTTGCAGGATGGCGCCCCTCTGCGATAGCAGAATCCCATTCCTCAACATTAGCCTCCCCATTTCTGCGGACAGATAAAACATGATGAGAATAATCTACATACACGATCTGATTGCCGAACAACTTGTAAATATGATCCATTAGAGGCTCGATAAAATCATCTGTAAGAAAGAAATGGTACAGCCTGGCCAATTCCCAGTTTAAATGCGCTTGTTTCCTCAACTTGTCAATAACCATATCATAAATTTGGCTAACCGCAACGCCCTTATCTTGAATCAATATTGCATTAGTCTTTATATCCGGCAAATTAGCGCCTTCACCAATCATTATGCAGCTATTTCCGGAAGATAAACCAAAGGTTAAATAGTCGCTGACTTCAATGATAATTACCGTATTGGGCTGTGGTAAAGAGATTCGGCCTCTTGCTAGAGCAGCGGTTTCAATGTAAATATCATCTAGCGTTTGAGTGCAGGCGGTAAAATTGCTATGCATCCATTTCGCTAATTCAGAGAATAGCATATTAACCTCCTTTGCAATTGGTGATGCTAGCATAGAGTATTGATCTTTTTAAGAATCCAGTTATTCCAGCAAATGCATTAGCATTGAATTCTCAGCTCATAAAAGGCTGATACTCAAGCATTATGATTGATTTCAATTCATTTGCTTGCATCACCTTGCTCTTTGACGCTATTATACACCTTTAGTGACGCCATAACAACTATAGCTCTAAAATATTGGATTGCCAACACATTTTCATTTTTCTTATTTTAGGTATACTGAATATACGCATATGACTGCATCAAGATTTCTTTAAGAAAAGTTCACAAACAACATCTTGGAAAAGTTATACTCTTCATCAATTTTTAATATTTAGGAGGCGGTAAATATTGGAGAAAGAATTACTGTACGGAGACCTTGAAAATCCTTATGGCTTTGAGCTGGTGGCCGATGCCTTGGCAAAGGAAGGTGTAGAAACTGTTTTTACTCTATCAGGAAACTCTCTTGTTTCACTGCTTACTGAGATTAACAGCCGAGGGATCAAGGTTGTGGGTTGCCGCAGCGAAGAAGGCGCTGTACTCGCCGCAGCAGGTTTTGCAGTTCAAAGCGGCAAAGTCGGCGTTGCGCTGCTTACCGGCGGGTATGTTGGCATTGCGCAGTATGGCATGATGCAAGCTACCTTTGGGGAGATACCTGTTGTAATCATCGCAGGCGCCACTCGATCCGATGTGGACGGGATGCGCGGCATGCAAGATCTAGACCAGATATCTATCGCTAGAAGCGCTTATGCTAAAGCGGCATACCATGTTGCAAAGGTTGAAAGAATACCGCAGGCGATTTCATGGGCGTTTACTCAAGCGCGTTCCAATGTGCCCGGAGCTGCGTATGTCGAGATATGCCAGGATGTAATAAAAATGAGAGCCGTTGCGGCAGAAATGGAAATGTATGTCACATCTTCGCATGTAGTCAAAACATTGGCGGATCCAGCTGTTGTTAAGAAGGCGGCCGATCTTCTGAAAAGCGCCAAGAAACCCGCTATTTATGTCGGGCGTATGGGCGATGCGTCAGATATCCATGATGAGCTTAAGGCATTGGTGGATATGACTGGCATCCCTGTAGAGATGTGCAGGGGCAATTTGGGGCCGCATCCGCTTAACATAGGAATGAACGGCGTTGCAGCCGATGCTGATGTTGTCCTGGCAGTTGGAAAAGCAAACACTGGAGTGAAAAAGGATGGGACAGGGGACATGCATACCGGAAAAACAATTTCCATTTTTCCGGACACATCGGATTTCGGCCGTTCATGGCCGATTGAAATCGGCCTCCCCGGCGATGTAAAACTTGTTTTGGGTCAATTGATTGAGGCAATAAAGGGATTTGAGTTCCCTGATTATTCATCATGGGTGAGACAGCTTTTCGAAAGAAGAGAGCAACAAAACGCGGTGGTGGAGGCGGCTGCAAAAAAGCATGCGAAAGACAAACCGATAAATCCTGTATACTACGCGCAGACCGCTATCGGCTTTATGCTCGAAAAGGGCGTCAACAAAGACGCGATCATCGGAATGGATGGCGGTGATTGCTTGATATTCTCCACGGCAGCATGGATGGTTAAGGGCATGATACTGGCTTATCCCGGACAGCTCTTGTCGTGGTTTAACTTTATTGAATGCGCGTCGGCAATGGGCTTAGTATTGCCGCTTTCTCTCGGAGCGGCTATAGCGAGTCCGAATAAGACCCTGTTGATTCCTTGCATGGGCGACGGCGCTTTGGGTTATGGGATAGCCGAATTAGAAACGCTTGCAAGGGAAAGCATATCCGCTGTCATAGTCTTAAGCAACAATGGCGCCTGGGGCACGGTCTATCAGGATCAGCGCCGTATTTATGGACGCGATGAGAAAAGCGGTTCGTTCTTTGTCAACGGACTCCACATGGAAAAGGTATGCGAAGGCTTCGGAGGATTGCCAGGATATTATGTAGAGAATCCAGAGGATATCACACCCGCGCTTGAAAAGGCGTATGAGTCGGCAACGCGCGAAAAGAAACCCGTTATAGTAAATATCCTAACGGATCCCGCAGTTTACGCCGCCCCATTAAGCAACTGGACGCTGCCGGCGACTGAAGACGGCGAACCGTATACCGCATACGGGGAAGCTTGATAATTATAATAGCTTTTAAACAAATTTTTATAACAAATCTTTAGATACTTAAATGACGGAGGTAGTATAAAATGAAAGCGGCAGTATTGGTTGGCCCAAGCAAGTTCGATATCACAGATGTACCCATGCCTGTTATAAGCGATAACGAAGTATTGTTAAAGGTAAGAGCCTGCGGAATATGCGGCAGCGATTGGAGGATTTACCTTCAAGGGCCCTCATTCGCCAACATGAAAAAAATGATATTGGGGCATGAGTTTACGGGAGAAATTGTTGAAATAGGCAGAAACGTCAGCGGATGGGAACTTGGCGCGCGCGTCATAGTTGATCCGTATATTCATTGCTTCAACTGCGCGTACTGCAAGCAGCACCAGTATAACCGATGCATGGTGTATAACTGCGTAGGAATTACAGTTGACGGCGCCTACGCGGAATACGTCAAGGTTTATCCTTATCAGATGGTACCGATTTCTAACAAGATAAGCGATGCTGAAGGGACTTTGTTTCAGCCGATTGCATGCGGGCTTAATGTTGCGCGGCTAGGCAAATGCACGATCGGCGATACCGTAGTTGTATCGGGGGCAGGCACTATCGGATTAACCACCATGATTTGGGCAAAGGCCATGAATGTACATAGACTCATCGCTACCGAGGTTTCGGAAGCGCGAATAAATTGCATAAAAGAGAATGGCCTGGCAGATATGATCTTGAATCCAACGAAGGACAATATAGTAGGGGAAATTACAAAGGCTACTGGCGGCATCGGGGCAGATGCCGCGCTTGAATGCTCAGGCAACAGAAAAGCTCAAGTGCAGACTGTCGATTATGTAAGAAAGGGAGGCATTATAGTGGCTTTTGGCACGCCATATGATGACGCTCCCACAGAGGTAAACTGGTCCAAGCTGAGTGCTAAAGACCTCACAGTAAGGGGCGGGCTTTCTGCCGGCAGTCACCCCGGCGGCTATGAATTCTCAGTAAAAGCAGTTGAATAAGGGCAGTTTAATATTAAGAAGATTCCGTATATTGCCGGAACCATTGATGATGCCGAAGAGCTATTCAAAAAATCTATAAGCGGGGAGATCGTAAAAGGGGTATTTGTATTCTGATATGCCAATTCGCAACGTTATGAAACTTTTCGTGAGCTTGATTATCCATTTAGCGGTGCGAAATGCCGATATCAATCGCTCTCACTGTACAGCCAAGCTCAAAAGGATTTCATATGCGAATCAGAATGCCCGCAAGGCTCATTATGGGCAAATTGCTAGCGAATTTTACAATATAGACGAATAGCGGCCTTGGTTTTGAAGAGGATTAAGATTTATACGAATTCAATTCGAGCTTGGAGGTTTAATATGAGCAGCAAAAAAGCATCCGTCGATGTCATATTCGCACAAGAGCCGCCACCCGGTCCTCTTGGTACTTTCAGCGTAATGGCTATTGCGCTTGGTTCGCAGCTCGGCATCGGACTGATCAGTTTCCTGCCGACGGCAATTTCAACTATGGGAACCCGCGCATGGTTTATCTTCCCGATTATAATTTTACTGACAGTCGTCTATACGCTGCCCCTGTTCTTTATGAGCGCCACTGTCCGCACATCCGCCGGCGCGAGCGGTTTCATCTGCGCCGTGACGAAGAATCCGTATGTCATAGGCCTGATTCAAGCTACCTCTTTTTTCCTGCCGGTGTACATGGCCATCTTCGCCCTCGGATTCACCAGCTATCTTAGCATACTCTTGCCCGGCATCAATGCCGTTGTTGCCGGCGTTCTAATGATCACAGCCTTTTATGCGGTCAACTTGCTCGGCACCAAATGGATGGCAAGGATTCAAAATATAATGCTTCCCATACTGTTGACAGGGCTTGCGCTCTATATCGCTTTCGCCTTTGCAAACGGCGATTTTTCAAGGCTGTCTCCTAGCAGCGCCGAGTTCAGCGTCGGCGGAAGCACCGGCTTTATCACAGGCTCGTTTCTGCTGTTCGCCATGAGCTTTGGATACAGCTGCATCGCGACGCTGGGACGCGTCGCCAAGGATGCCAAGAAGAATATCCCGCACGGATACTTAATCTGCGTAGCAATCGTGCTGGGGCTGTTTTTCACAATGGGCGCAGCAACTGCGATAGCCGCGCCTATTGCTGAAATCGGCGGCACTCTGATCGGCGTCGTCGCCAGAATCTTTCCGACCTGGCTGTTTGTTGTTTGGATGATCGCGGTTCCGGGACTGCTCATTGCGACTTCCGTCAACGGCTTCTTCGGAGTTGTGGTCGAAGCCCTTGACTTGTCCGCCAGGCAGGGCTGGCTGCCGATCAGCTGGACGCGCACGAATAAAAGGGGAACGAAGGTGATTCTCCTCACCGTGATTTATGTGATTGGCTGCATTCCCGTGGTGACTGGCTGGTCGGTTTCCGATATGGCCTCCTACTATCAATTTATCACGTTTATCGCGGAGATCTTCGGCTTCTACTATATATTCAAACTTCCTACGTCCTTCAAGGAAGCCTGGGAAAAATCAAAGTTCCATGTCCCCGATGCAATTCTCTACATTATCATCGCCCTAGCCATCATTATAAAGTGCGTCACGATGTTCATAGCTGCCCAGACAATGAATCCGGTGTTCATCGTCTTCACCCTCGGATATATCGCCGCCGCCTTTGTATGGGTCGTGCTGCGCGTGCGCAGCGGCAAAGCCCAGATTGTCGTCGGCTGCTGGGGCGACGGAGTAAATTTAGCCAGTCCGGAAGCCTCCAGCGGCGTGAATGGCATTGTCACGGCTGACTAAGGGCAATGCTTTCAAAATCAATGCGGCGGGAAGCCATAGAAATAGCATAATAATCAGTTGCCATGAGAAGATATCCGCAGTTTTTATAGTTGAACTGATTTGCAGCCCAATGTACCGATTTTTAGGAGTTTCAATTCAAATCAGTATATAATCCGGCTCAAAATCAGAACATTCCAATGCAAATCAGTTTGTATAGCATCACAATAAAACAGTCCTCCGGCGGCAACCTGTTTTGTTGTGGTATGGGCTGGCTTTGAGGCTTAAAAGTCAGCCCATCAATTTAGGGAGGTATTTAAATGTATCCGCATTTGAGCAGCAAGTGTAAAATTGGGAATCTGGAGATCAAGAATCGCTTGGTAATGTCTCCTGTTGACATTGGAATTGCGGAATTTGACGGCGCGCCCGGCCCAGAGATGATCGAATTTTATGAGGAGCGTGCGCGCGGCGGCGCAGGCATCATCATCCCAGGGATCGCACGCGTCAATGAAGAGACAGGCATAGGAGAGCCGCGGCAAATAGCTGTGACTAAAGACAGCCACATTGAACCGCTGTCAAAACTGGCGGCAGCCGTCCATAAGCATGGGAGCAAGCTCTTCATCCAATTGCAGCACCCAGGCAGGCAATCATCGACACTTTTAACTGGCGGAAAGCCTTTGGTGGCTCCTTCTGCGATTATGGGCATTGTGCAGGAGGAAACAAGGGCTTTGGAAGCGGATGAGATCAAAGAGATCATCAAGCAGTTCGTTGACGGCGCGGTTCGCGTCCAGAAAGCAGGTTGCGACGGTGTTGAGCTGCACGGCGCGCACGGTTATCTTATCAACCAATTCCTCAGTCCCTTCAGCAACAAGCGTACAGATGAATATGGGGGCAACTATAAAAACCGTTTGCGCTTTGCAGCGGAGATCGTCAAAGGGATCCGGGAAACTTGCGGATCGGATTTTGTGCTGGGCATCCGGCTGACGGCGGATGAAGGGCTGTCGAAGGCGGGCATTTCGCAGGACTGCATCACAATTGACGTCGCCATTAGAATGGCCGCCGACTTTGAGAGGCTTGGCGTTGATTTCATTGATGTAACCCATGGTACCTATGAAACCATGAATTGGGTTGCGGAACCAGTATCCTACCCTCAGGGAAATCGTAGAGATATAATCCAAGCTGTGAAAAATGCAGTGAAAATTCCCATCATTGGCGTCGGCTTGTTCAGGGAGCCTGAGGTAGCAGAACAATTCCTTAAGGAAGGCGTCTTGGACTTCGCATCGTCGGGCCGTTCATGGCTTGCGGACAGCGAATGGGGGGTCAAGGCGCTGCTAGGCCGGGAGAAAGAGATACGTAAATGCATCTCCTGCCTCCATTGTTTCGACACCATTATCAAAAACTGCGCTATCGGCCAGCCGCTGGAATGCGCAGTGAACCCTCGCTGCGCAAGGGAAACGGCATATGGGGACGTCCCCCATGTCGCGGATCATCGCAAGGCAGTGGTTGTAGGCGCCGGCCCTGCGGGTCTGTCCGCAGCATGTACCTTGGCTGAGCGCGGCGTTGACGTAACACTGCTGGAAAGAAGCGACAGAATCGGCGGACAGGTCATTATCGGCAAGAACCCGCCGCTGAAGGACAAGATGCAGTGGTTCATGTGCTATTATGAGTATCGGATGCAGAAATTGGGCGTGAACGTCCAACTCAACACAGAGGCAACCCCCTCCGTCATCGACAGTTTGGCGCCTGCGGCTGTCGTCGTGGCTACTGGCGGCCAGGCGATCGCGCCGGCCGGCATTCCAGGAATCGGGAATTCCAATGTGTATGGCGTTGAGGATGTTTTGGGTAAGCGCATAGATCTGAGGGATAAAAAAGTCGCCGTAATCGGCGCGGGAATGACGGGGATTGAAACAGCGGAGTACCTGGCGAACAAGGGCAATGCCGTTGCTATCGTCGAAATGCAGGGAAGCATTGCGCCCGAAGCGTACCCCCCTATTGTTCAAGATGTCATGAGCCGTCTGATGACGTATGCGCCGGAAATTCTTCTTGGCCATGCCCTCAAGGAAATCGGCGGCGACGGCATCGTTGTCGAAGAAATTGCAAGCAAGAGACTGAAAACTGTGCCCGTAGACGCAGTTGTCCTGTCGCTTGGATACAAACCCGTACACCCGCTCGCCGATGCGCTCACTGGCAAAAATTACCTGGTGCAAGTTGTCGGAGACGCCTCTAAGGTTGGAAAAATCGGCAATGCAGTGCGTGCCGGCTTCGAGTGCGGCCGCAGCATTCTCTGAAGATAAGGTCGAAGCTTAAAATTAGAGAAGGGAGTAGATGCAATGAACCCGAAGTATAAAAAATTGTTCGAACGAAGCTATATCGGAAAAATGCCTTTAAGCAACAAATTCATCATGTGTTCCATGACTACCCATGCAGGGGATAGCGGAGGCCTGCTCTTAGATGACCAGATAGATTATTTTGAAGAGCGGGCCCGCGGCGGAGTCGGAATGATTGTTCTGGAAGGGCAGTTCATTTCGAGCCATATCGACAGATCTCTTGCTAGAATGACAGCCTCCGGCACCACGGAGCAGTCTCTCAGATGGCATATGGCAATCGAGAGGCTTCGCGGCTTTAATGCAAAGCTGTGCAACCAGCTCGTAGTAGGTTCGGGGCGAAATGGCGGGGTTGCAATTGACAATGCCCTTCCCGCGCCTTCCGTAGTTCCCCTGTTTAGCGACCCAACTAAGAAAACATATGCAATGACCAAAGAGCAGATACATGAGATACCCAAGACATATGCAATATCTGCCTTGACTTCAAAAAATACAGGATTTGACTGCATTGAAATTCATGGGCACGGAGGATATCTGATCGATACATTCATGATGAAGTTATGGAACCATCGCACGGACGAATATGGAGGAAGCACAGAGAACATGGCAAGGCTGCCGGTTGAAATTGTAAAAGCTGTAAGAGAAGCCGTTGGGCCTGATTACCCAATCATCTTCAGGATGGCCTCCCAGCATCATTTTAAAGGAGGACGCACTCTGGATGAAAGTCTGGAAATCATCAAGTTATTAGATGCAGCGGGAGTTGACGCTTTCGATATCGACGCGGGAGCATATGAAACCTGGGATTGGATGTTTCCGCCGGCATATTACGGTGACGCGCCTTCTATGGATGACGCGGCCGCAATAAAAAAAGCGACCGGCAAACCGGTTCTTATTTCAAACAATATCACGCTGGACAGTGCGGCGGAGGCTTTGGAAAAAGGGAAGTCAGACTTCTTCATGATCGGCAGGCAATTGATTGCCGATCCGCATATGATCCGCAAGGTCTTAGAAGGCAGGGAAGACGATATTCGCCCGTGCATCCGATGCAATGAATATTGCATCGGCGGGCCCTTTAAAGGGCGTCGCATTTCATGCTCTGTAAATCCTCAGGTATTGCAGGAAAAAGCGTTTAAGTTGGAGAAAACTGATAGTCCCAAAAATGTCGCAGTTATCGGCGGAGGGCCAGGCGGTCTTGAAGCGGCTAGGGTAGCGGCAGCTAAAGGTCATAACGTAACGCTTTACGAAAAAGCAGGCGCGCTGGGCGGGCAGGTTGCGGCGGCTGCAACGCCCCCGTTTAAGAGCCAGCTTAATAAATATCTTCAATACCTCATTCGCCAGAATAAAAAGCTGGGAGTCAGAATTCGCCTCAACGCCGAAATCAATGAAAACTCTCCCGAGATTGCCAATGCGGATCAGATCATTGCAGCTATCGGCGCCAAACCCTTAATGCCTCCGATTAAAGGGATCGACGGTGAGAATGTTATTGAGGTAATTGACGCGCATCTTCACCGCCGTTCTGAAATCGGCAATAAAGTTATAGTCGCGGGCGGCGGTTTGTCCGGTTGCGACTTCGCCTTGGAATTGGCTATGGAGGGGAAAGACGTTTCAATCGTCGAGATGCTTGAAGAAGTTGCGGTAAATGCCATGATCATTAACCGCAGCGCATTGCTCAAAAAGCTGGCCGAATACAAAGTACAGCTTTACAAGGGAAAAAAGATACTTGAATTCACAAATGACGGCGTAATAGTCGAAAGCAAAGACGGCGGCAAGCAGGAGATCCAAGCCGATACAGTCATCGTATCCTTTGGTGCGCAGCCTCTTAAATATCTGGCTGATAAAATCTGCGATAAGTATCCTACGACAAAAGCGATCGGCGACTGCGCAAGCATCGGGCAAGTCGGCGAAGCCGTCCGAGCCGGATTCTATGCGGCGTGGGCAATTGATTAATGCGCTTGCTAGTGTGTCAAAGCAGCTTTTAGCCGCGCAATTATATTATACGGGGAGAAATGATATGACAGACATTCATGAACGCACTGCATTCATAACCGGCGGCGCCAACGGCATCGGACTGGCCATAGCCCGGTGCTTCGCTCGCGCCGGCGCCAAACTGGCCCTTGCGGATCTGGACGCCGGCGCTCTCATCCGGGCGAAGGCCGAACTGCAGGATATAACTCAGGTCGAGACATACATGCTTGATGTGCGCGATCGCGCCGCCTACGCATCCGCTGCGGATGCGGCGGAACGCGCGCTGGGGCCGGTAACGCTTCTGTTCAATAACGCCGGCGTAGCCGGCGGTGACGCTGTGAATAGGCTCACCTATGAACTTTGGGATTGGTATATCAATGTAAATCTCTATGGGGTCATAAACGGCCTGATGGCGTTTCTGCCAAAGATGCTCGAACGCGGCCTGGGCGGCCATATTGTAAATACAGCCTCAGGTGCGGGCCTTGTAGCAACAGGCGCCGGCGTTTTGTACACTACATCCAAATTCGCGGTGGTTGGCCTGTCGGAGGAATTGAGGATCAACTCCGAGGTGAAATCCGCTGGAATCGGCGTGAGCGTGCTATGCCCGAATCGCGTCGCGACCGACATCATCAGCCGTTCGTTGGATGCCGCGTCCAGTGCGGGAGCGCGGATTTCAGAGGAGCAGGTAAAGAAGCAGACGATGGCGGGCAAGGCGCTGCTTCAGATAGGCGTCAGCATCGACGCCGTCGGTGAGATGGTTCTCAAGGCGGTGCGGGAAAACGCCCCGTATATTATCACCGATCGCCAGTTGGAAGAGATGGTAAAGACCCGAACCCAAGCAATTCTCGAAGCTTTTCCTGACTAATGGCACAACAAAGCGAGAAGGCGGGAACAGCTTCCGCCCGTTCAATCTTCGTGCCGTTGAACCCATTGTCAATTTCAAGGGTGTAAGTGAAATAGAATTCTTACTTGTAAAAATAATGCTTTTCTCATATTGGGGGGTTTTAGGTCGTTCATCACTGAGCCGATGCAATCATAACTATACTGATTTTCATAGAAAATCTTCTTTTTTTGTTGATTATCCATTGAGTGGTGCGAAATGCCGATATAGGCATTTCGCACTAGCTGTATAATCAAGCTCCAAAAAAGGCAGTTTTAAATGAAAATCAGCATACCTTGCGGATATTCAAATTGGAGGTTGTTCAATGGGGCAATACATGGGCGGAATTGTTTTGCACAACATAAGGAAGTTGTTTTATAAATACATAAGATGGTTGGAGCTGATCATTGCTATTTTTCTATCATTTGCCCTTATTGTTGCAGGATTAATGGTAGGATCTGACTTTCTTCTAAAAGTAAAAGACGGTGTAACCAGCGCGGACTACGAAGCTTTATTGGAGCATGTTTTTTCGTTAATCATTGGGACTGAGTTCATCCGTATGATCTTAAAGCCAACATCAGGGAATGCATTGGAAGTTGTTCTTTTTACAATAGCCAGGTTTTTAGTGCTAGATCACGCCTCTATGATCAACTGCTTAATTGGAGTCGCGTCCCTGGGTTCTTTATTCGCTATTAGAAAATATCTATTCTGCGAAATCACGACGAGTGATATTGAAATGAAACCCGTTCATTATTATCATGCAAACAATAACAAGGGCAATGAGTTTGAGCAAGTTATCGCCAAAGATGAATTTGAATGGGATAAAATCCTTGATCAAGAAAAAAGCCAGCAGCAGAGATGACTGTTTTCAAATATCATTCCAAATGGCTGCGATTGTATATGCGTTACAACATATGATGATTTTCAAAGCAGAACGGCATAGTCCCATTACATAACGCAAATGCCAGTTTTCATGGCATTGACGCATCTTTGAATTCCATAATAAGCGCGATATTCCCCCAGCCTGCCTTCGCCGCCATGGCTTGCCGCCCTCCCCCCGGCAACCTTCCTTTCGAGGCGGGAACATGCGCATCCTGTTCCTTGAATGGCGCGCTTCTCCTGTCTCGAAGGCTTGCCCTCCGCATGATCCTTTTTCTGCCACCTGCACTGCAATAGCTACGATGCGCCGAATTTGAACTCAGAAAAACAGGCGGCCGAATGCGGCTATGCCGATTTGCAGTCAAATGTATGCCGCTTTTCATCAAATGTTCCTTTTTTGTTGATTATCCATTGAGTGGTGCGATTGATATCGGCATTTCGCACTCGCTGTATAGTAAAGCTCCAAAAGAAAACTTTTATATGCAAACCAGTATATATCAGGCATTCAGCAATCCAAGAATTATCAACTGCAATAGGATTAATAGGGTAGGGGTCGGCCTCCGCTCAATTGGCGCATTAGATCTGCAACAGTATCTAATATATGCCATTTTGCGCAGGCTGCCGCTATTTTTTTTCAATCAAGCCAAAACAAATTCTTGAGTCAGCCCTGCCTTTTCCGTGCAATTGACCAATTCCAAAATTCACAACGCATCGCGTTCAGCTTCTGCATTTTGTGCAATATCTCCTGAAAATCATAATCCCATTTTTTACTTTTATCAATGGCTTTATAAATTTACTAAAATATGGATTTATTTCTGGCGCATGCCTATTTTGAGGCTTGACTTGTCCATTTTCAAGGCGCGATTGATATCGGCGCTTCTCACTCGCTATACACATTTTCCCTATCAAATATGACGCCCGCCTGTTCACTCTCTCGGATGACTATTTCTCTACGGACATTTCTAATATACTCCAACGCTGTAAAATATACTCAACCTTATTTCATTTTAAAATTTCCTCTTGTGATAATAATATAATTATGGATTATCTAAAGCATTTTATTTTGCAGAGTGAAGGCTTGAAGGCTTTTTGAAATATACGCTCTCCCAAAGGAGCAATTAGGAGGAGTTATCATTATTAACACATTCCATAATTTCACAGTAAGGGCTAAGCTTTTCATTTTAAGCGCTTTTATATTCCTAGTCGCAGTGGTCATCGCAATCGTTTCATTTCTCTTCATGAAAAGCATGAACGGCAAGACGAGCGCCACCTACGGCTACAGCATAGAAATAATCAGGTTCACCAGCCAAGTTCACCAGACTTTTTCGAGCTTAAGCACAGGAGTCAGAGATATCGTATTTAGCAATGATCGGAATGAGAAGCAGGAATTCAAGAAAAATATATTGAACAACCTAGAAATGCTTCAAAAAGAGATGAGCAACTTTTCAGCTTACTTGAAGAGCAGCGATCTGGACAACAGCTTTGAGCTGGAAAGCGAGATGGACAAACTGGCGGGAAGCATGACCCAGCTAGCATCAGTCGTCAATAATCTGGCTGAATTAGGGGAAAGCAACCAGACCTCAAAGCTCATAAAATCCTTGAAGGCTGACTTCACCCCGCTTTCCGCAAATCTTTACAGCAAAATGCAAGAAGTGATTGACAATGTAACAGAGCAAATGCAGGAGTCCGATCAGAGCAACCAGTCTTTCAGCCGCGCTGCGGCATATACAATGATACTTATACTTTTATGTTCACTAGTAATAGTCGTATTCCTGTGCTTCTTCATCATATCTAAGGTTAGCTCCCCCATACAAGCCATGCTTGAGGCGGCAATTGAGATATCAGAGGGAAACCTCGACGTTGAAATTATTCCTCAAAGCAATGACGAGATAGGGCAGCTGGCTGAGAAATTCTCCGTTTTGGCTGCTACTCTTAGAAGCCTCATAAGTGATCTTTCGAAGCTTTCAAGGGAGCATGAGGAGGGCAATATAGACGCCCGAATACATTCCGAAGCATACAAGGGCTCTTACGCGAATCTGGCTGACGGACTTAATGAGATGGTAGGCTCTTACACCACGCTGCTTTCTGATCTCTTCAACTGCATAGAAAGCATGTCTCAAGGCAATTTCAACGCTGCAGTGCCAAGCCTCAAGGGGAAGAAGGCTGTATACAACCAAGGGATTGAAGGGTTAAAGGCAAACCTCAAGAGCATTTCGAAGGATATCATGACGCTTGCGGAATCCGCTTCCAAGGGAAATCTCGCAGTCCTTGAAAATGACAGCAAATATAGGGGGGACTGGGCCAAGGTACTCGAGCTCTTGAACTCGATGATGAAATCGGTCGCCATGCCTATAGAAGATACTGTAAGCATGAATGAAAGAATGGCTGCGGGAGATTTCTCGAAGCGCGTCGAAGCGGATTACAGCGGGGAGTTCGGAAAAATAAAGGAAGCCTCAAATTTAGCTTGCTACAACATTTCGGCCTACATTCAAGAGATAGCCGCAGTTCTTGAAGAAATGAGCCTTAACAACCTGGATCAGCAGATTACGCAGGAATACGTGGGAGATTTCAAGAAAATAAAGGACGCTTTCAACCATATTTTCCAAAACCTAAGCTCGGTCATGATTGATATCAATAAAGCGGCCGATCAAGTTTCTACTGGCGCAAGACAGATTTCCGACAGCAGCATTAATCTAGCGGAAGGTTCGTCTTCACAAGCCGCAGCTATTGAAGAGCTTATAGCCACCGTTGCCGTTGTAAATGAAAAAACAATAGACAACGCCAAAAATGCCAAGCAGGCGGAGCTTCTCTCCCTTGAATCGAGAAAGCACGCTGAAGAGGGCAATGACGAGATGAAGCAGATGGTAAGCGCTATGGAAAGCATCAAGGACGCGTCAGGAAACATTTCAAAGATAATCAAAGTCATAGATGACATAGCGTTCCAGACAAACCTGCTGGCTCTAAACGCAGCCGTTGAAGCAGCCAGGGCTGGCGAGCACGGGAAGGGATTCGCGGTTGTCGCAAGCGAAGTCAGGAACCTTGCGGCCAGAAGCATGCGCGCGGCTCAGGAAACAACATCCTTGATAGAAGATACCGTCAATAAAGTCAACCTTGGAATGGGCATAGCCGATAAGACCGCGACGTCTTTAAACACAATCGTCAACGCAGTTACGGATGTGTCGAGTCTCATTTCATCCATTTCCGCGGCGTCGGCGGATCAATCGGAATCTATAGGCCAGATAAGCGAAGGAACCAACCAGATATCGGTAGTAGTAGAGCAAAACTCCTCTACATCGGAAGAGACCGCTGCAGCGGCCCAGGAGTTGTCCAGCCAGTCGGAAATCCTCAGAAGCATGATTGGCTCATTCAAACTTCTCGGTTCCGAAGGCGACAACAGGACATTCGGAAAAATCCCTCTACTATCTGAAAAAACTTCTTCTGGAGGCGCCTTCCCCGCTAAATACTCTTCGGCTTCAAGAAACGACTCTGCTTATAAAAACTCTTTGGCTGATAAAAGAGAATCGCCAGCAAAAAGCGGCTCATCTTCATTAAGCTCGTCATATCCAATTGCGGCGAGTTCTGGTATGCAGGCGTCCCATTCCAATGTCATGGAGTTCAAGAATGATTCTATAAAGCATGGGACGCCAACTTCTTCTTCCTCAAGAACAGCCAAGATAATGGCGCTTAAATCCTTCAAAGAGGAGAAGAAAATCGAAACTCCTGCAGCAGGAGCCAGCTCATTAAAAGCAGGCTTCGAGTCTGCCAAGGATTTTGGCAAATATTAATACTGGCTTTGCTTGAAAGCGATTCTCTATTAACACACTTATTTGTGTATGAGATTTCCGATTTTAGCTTGAGAGTACAGAGAGAGCGTAGGGCAGATGCCGAGTTTCGCTCTTTGAAGGAGGCTAATGGAGCTTCAATATAGGTGCGTTGACTGGGCACTGACATAATGTCCAAAATCATTTAGAAAATAGAAAAACCAGTCAAATCCCAACAACTGACAAGTTGCTGGGATTTTTTCATTTAGCTTTTCAATCTGACTGGATTTGGATATGCTTAATATATATGCTGATTTGTAAGTTCCGATTTTGGATCTTGATTATACAGTGGCTCTATGGTTGATAACTCCAAAATCGCTGCATTTGACTGCAAATCAGTATATGTTTATAGGAGATAAAACTTAAAGGAATTTAAAATAACGTGGCAGGTTAAAGTATATAGTCATTTGCAGTCAATTTAGATTATCCGTTGATCATAACACAACTTAGATAAAAATAGCCAGCTAAACATCATAGAGGATTATTAGGGAGTTTCTTAAGAGCGCTCATTAATATCTTGCTCTTTTAATGACGGTAATGTTTTTGGGCTATAAAAGCAGGCAGTTAAAAGAAAGGGATGAACTTCAGAGTTTAGTTTCATAACCCATTTGCATATCAACTCTATATTAGGTATAATGTATGTCGACATTGATGCGTCATAGATTGCCCAAGCGCTGCCAAGAAGAATTTTTTATCGCCCAATTCTCCAGGTTTACTTTTTATTTTCACCAACTGGTTTGTCCAAATTGGGAAAAATGGATTATAAAGCAGGCCTTTTAGATTCTTTAGAAAAAAACGCGTCAGAAAAGAGTGGAATAATAAAGAAAAATACGGCTTTGGTCTTGTATTTAACAAGTGATAAGGTATATAATACGATTATGAGATAGAAAGAAAGCAAAGCAATTCTTTATAATTTCCTTAATCATTAATTGCAGATTGTCCTCAGCTTTCTTTCCTTTAACGCGGCTGCCTTGCGTCGCGCGTAAAGGGAAGGGCTTGATTGATATAGAACTGATGTTTTGTTTGCAGGCGCCGGGCATACCCGTCCGCGATCTCGTGCAAGTGGTCATGTGAAAAACTATTTCACGGAGGTAAAATTATGATTGACTTCAAGGTGGAAATTCAGAAATATGAGCCTGTTTTAGGCGCTGACGACGTTGACCGCATGGTTGAGTCCAGTGAAATCGATGATATCTTGGATATATTGAAATATATAGCACAAAAAGACAATGCCGCTGATAAGGAGTAGATTTGCGTGAGATGCCCGAAATGCAATATAGAAGTAAGCAAAGGCCAAAACTGCCCAAAATGCGGCGTTGATCCTATGCTTTCGTCAAAGATCATCAATCTTTCCGATGCTCTTTACAACAAAGGGCTCATGAAAGCCAGAATTTCCGACATATCCGGCGCCATTGACTGCCTTGAGAAAAGCGTCGCCTTAAACAAAAATAACATAGACGCAAGAAACCTCCTAGGCCTCGCCCAGTGCGAGATAGGCCACATAGGCGAAGCTATGAGGCAGTGGAAGCTAAGCGCAAAGATATCAGGCGATAACAACCAGGCAAACGAATACATCGCTCAAATGCAGAAAAACGCGCGGCAGTTTGAAAAATACAATGACTCCATTCTTATGTTCAATCAGGCGTTCGACTACATCAGGCAGAAAAGCGATGACATGGCAATCATACAGCTTAAAAAAGCTACTGAAATAAATCCAAAATTCATTGACGCCCTCAATCTGCTGTCCCTTTGCTACCTAATGCAAAACGAAAAGGAAAAGGCCTTGTCAACAATTGAGAAAGCATTGCAAGTTGACGCAAACAACAATATAGCTCTTTATTACCATTCTCTGATATTCCCGGCGAGAACGAGGCCGGAGCTTGCAAAGCCTTCGAAGAAAGCGTCGGTTTCCGCTCCATCTCCTCAGCTGCCTTCTTCAGGACTCTCAAGGCTTTCGGCCAGCGAACCCAAGAACATAAGCAGCTCCTTTCCGATTGTAGGCATATTAGGATTTATAATCGGAGGAATATGCGCTTTCGCCATTTTGTACATTCTGATAATGCCTGCCAGGATTGCGGAAAAAGACAGTGTCATAGCTTCGCTGGAAAACGATATATTTAAAAACAGGGAAAATTACGAAAGCCTGCTAGAAGAGGCTAAAATAGAAAATGAAGCATTGACATCAAGCAATGAGTCTCTCGAAAGCAGGAACAGCGAGCTTGAAGGCCAGGTCCTCATCATGGATAAACTCAGAAAAGTTACTGACGCCCAGCTTAGATTAAACGAAAATCTGTATGTTGAAGCTCTGGACATAGTGGCGAACATTGATCCTGCAAACTTGCCTCAGGAAGCCATCGAACAGATTCAAACCATCAGAAGCACCGCTTACCCTGCGCTTGTTGAGGAAAACTACCGCGCTGCCATGATTCACTACAACGCGCGAAGATATACTCAAGCGCAAGAACTTTTTGAAGCGGCTCTTAAATATCTTATGCCCGAAGATCTAAACGCTGATGATGTCTTGTACTATCTAGCCAGAACCGTGCAAATATTATATGATGATAATGATACCGCAAAGCTTTACTACCAGAGAATTATTGACGACTATCCCGATTCTAATCAGGCTGCTAATGCAATCTACCGCATCGGCTTGATAAGATGACTGTTGCAAGAAATTTTATAGCTCTTGACTTTGCAAGGATGCGTTTTCCTATGAACATCACCGACTGAAGGCCTCATTATCTCGAACGCGTCCCAACGAGGATCCTAAGCAGCAACGCATGTAAGGGGTGTTATGATGAATCAATCGCTATTTGAAAACACAAAGCTGGCTGCATACTTCCTATGGGAGAAAACTAAGGTCGACAATACTCTCAATCTATGGAACTGCGCCGAAGACATCGCTTGCTACCTGGAGCAGTCTGACATTCTTGCTCCCGACCAGATTCTGGATATCCTCACCATTGGAAAATATGACGCCAGGTATATTCAATTTGTTCGCCATGTGGCTTTTCGCATCCACTTGTACACAGGCCAGCAGGATGCTCCGACCAATTGGTACGATGCCGAAGCGCTCTTGGAAAACGGTGAATGGAGAAGCGCTGTCGCCGCAATGGCTCTAATATATAATCAGCAGAAACACCAGGTGAACGGTTTGATAGAAGTGCACTCCGGACAGATAAAAAGTTTTTATGACAGCCAGTCTTTAGCGCAGCGCCAAGAGCAGTAGGTAAAGCGAACGCTAAAAGGGCTTCGTTTAAAAAACGCTAGAAGTCAGAATTTCAAAGCAGGTGCATGGTGGAAATCAGCATATTCGAAGTGGCGGGTCCCGTCATGATAGGCCCTTCCTCATCGCATACGGCGGGAGCCGCAAGGCTTTCAAGAGTTGCAAGGCAAATAGCGGCGGGTCCGATCAAGCACGTATCATTCGGACTTTCAGGCTCTTTCGCCAAGACATATAAAGGCCATGGAACGGATCGCGCTCTTGTTGCAGGCATACTGGGCCTTCGTGAAGATGACGAGCGGCTTGCCGATTCTTTTTGCTTGGCAGCTGAAGAAGGCTTATCGTATGACTTCCATCCAATAGAGCTAGACGGCTTCCATGAAAACAGTGTAGAAATAGCAATGGAAACGCAACTTGACGGCTTGATGAAAGTTGTCGGCTCCTCCATTGGGGGAGGGGCGATATCAATCAGGCGTCTGAACGGCTTCAATGTGGAATTCTCGAGTGCCGTACCCACGCTTGTCATCTTTCAGCTGGATAAAAAGGGAATTATCTGCGAAACTACCAGAATACTGGCTGAAAACGGAATAAACATAGGAAACATGAGGGTGAGCCGAAAGGGCAGAGGCGAAATAGCCTGTTGCGTCATAGAAGCCGACAGCGACATCCCTCCTGATATAGCCGCTCATATGATGAGAATTGAAAATGTCCTTTCCGTGCGGATTATCCATGGAGATTCCGCATGACGCGCAGGTAAAATCCTGGCTTGTACGGCTTCGCTCAAGCTGCGCGCTTTATCGTCCAGAGTGGAACCCTGATTCATAGTAAAATGCCTTTCATAGTAAAATGCCTTTTTTCGTTGATTATACAGAGAGCGCTAAATGCCGATATCGGCATTTAGCCACATTCAATGGATATAACAGGAGCATTTGATGAAAATAGGCATAAGAGGATGAGCGTTGAGTACCGAAATTGAGGCCGGATTAACCAATTATTCAGCGTATAAGCCGGCTCCAAACTCGCCGCGTTAGACTGCGCGTCGGTTTGAGAGAGGCTTAGCCAACGATAGAAAGAATAAAAAGCGGTACTGTTTCAGAAAAAGTTGGAAGATTCATAGCTATTCCGACGGTTTGCCAAGTGACTGTCTGACTGTCGTTTTGAATAATTTTGTCGTTAATTCTGTCATATTTATCCATATAATATATTAAAACATACACATCTTCTAAGAATTATATAGATGGATTGATAAGTTTTATAAATTTAAACGCAAATAGAGTTGTCGGAACAGTTCCGAAGATTCTACGTTTCTGTATTAACCAATGAAAAATCGATTTCGGCTGAAGGCGTCTCTGATTGTACAGGCGTCGGCGTTGATTTAGGCTTAAAAGAATTTGTTGCGGTCAACGATGGACAATATTTGAAAACAGAGATAAAACAAAAAAGATAAAGAAACTCGAAAAAAAGCTAAGGCGGGAGCAGAGAAGCCTAAGCCGAAAATATGAAAGCAAAAAGAAAAGAAAGGAGAGCCAGCTAAAAAATCTGCCAATATAGAAATAATGTGCTTAGAGTTCACAAATACATGGCGGGCCATCTAGGAAAAGGCGGGAATATTTCAGATATGCGGCTGGCGTTTTGGTGAATCCAAGACAAAATGCACGGCATTTGAGGATTTGGATATATCTGGCATGATGAAAAACAAGCATTTGTCTAAAGCGATTGCCGGACAGGGCTTTCATTATTTCCGCAAATGGCTTGAATGCAAGCGCAGCAGCCTTGGAATAGAGTTGCGGATTGCGGATGGATTCCATCCAAGCGGCAAAGCCTGCCGCGTCTGCGGGAGCATAAAAGCGGATTTAAAGCTAAAAGATAGTGTTTATATCTGCGATTGCGGCAATCAGGTGGATAGGGATTTAAACGCCGCCATCAACCTTGCGGGATGCGTTAGATATAAAACCGCTTGGAAATGATTCATACCGTGGGCCAGCACGGAAATTTACGCCTGTGGAGCGCTGTATCAAACTGCAGTAGCCTCGGCCAGGCAGGACGCATTGAAACAGGAAAACTCTAAATACATATATTTCTACATGTTTTAGTTAGCAGTTTTCAAATGTATACTTCGATATCCGATCTGCTGGCGCATGCCCAAGCTCAAAACTCAGGACTTTGGAAGATTGTGCTTGAAAATGAGTGTCGCATAGGCAATTTATCTGAAGAGCAGGTTTTTGGCATGCTTGGTGAGCGCTTTGAGGTAATGTCGGCATCAGCTGAAAGAGCGCTTCAAAAGAGCCTCCCAACTGTGGGGGGATTGATAGAAGGAGCCGCCAGCGCCCAGAGGGCTTACGCCGACTCTGGCGGCGGATTGCTTGGATCATTTCTAAACATGGTCATGGCGCGAAGCTTATCCTGCAGCGAAGTTAACGCGTCTATGGGCAAAATATGCGCCTTCCCGACTGCTGGCGCCTGCGGGATAATCCCCGCGGTTCTCATATCTGTGGCAGAGAAGCGCGGACTTTCCCGCAGGGCTGTTTTAGAGGCGATGCTGACCGCTTCCGGCATAGGAGCGGTTATCGTTAAAAACGCAACCGTATCCGGCGCAGAAGGCGGATGCCAGGCTGAATGCGGCGTTGCCGCCGCAATGGCTGCCGGCGCCGCGGTGCAGATGACCGGAGGAACGAATGAAATGTCGGCTCACGCAGTCAGCTTCGCGCTAATGAACTGCATGGGCTTGGTTTGCGATCCCATTGCGGGCCTCGTGCAAGTTCCCTGCGCCCAGAGAAACGCCAGCCAGTCCATAAACGCCTTGCTCAGCGCGGATTTGGCCCTTGCCGGCATGAAATCCGCAGTGCCTGCCGATGAAGTGATAGAGGCCATGTATAAAACCGGGCGATTGCTTCCAGCAGAGCTTAAAGAAACCGCGTTGGGCGGTTTGGCGGCGACTCCTTCTGCAAAACGCATACAAAAAAGCATTTTTGATTAGTCCTATATGCGCCAGCATATGGCTAAGACCAAACGAAAGCCGGTGGTTCCAAGCTGATGGGCAATTTCAACGAGCCTGAAAGCGATGAAGTCTGCAGCGAGCCGCTGCGGGCAAATAGCGCTTTAAATTTAAGGAAAACTATAGCTTTTATTTTTAGATCCACTTGGTATATGCCGCTTTTGCTTCTATATTCCTTTTTAGTCAGAATAGCATTGGCTTTTCTTCCTGCTCCGATTATGGATGCATACCAAAGCGATCGCCTCCTCCCTTTGTCCTTAATTCTTTCAGAGGCGATCCTTTTCCTGCCTCCTGTCGCCTTCTACCTGCTCGTTTCAAGAAGGAAGCCGTCCCAGATTCTCAAGCTTAAAAAACTCAGCCTGAGAAACGCCGGGCTAATCGCTCTTATGAGCGTATTGCTCATGCCTCTTGGCATGGCGGTTTCCGGCATAACCTCAATGTTCTGGCCCAATGCAGCCGAAGAGGTGCTCTCTCCCATGTCGTCTAGCCCGATCTGGATCTCATTGTTATCCGTTGCGGCCGCCCCCGCCTTTTTCGAGGAGATAAGCTTTCGGGGCGCCCTGCTCGATCAGTCGAACGGCTTCGGCATAACGGCATCATCCTTAATTAGCGGGCTGTTCTTCGGAATCATGCACATGAACCCCCAGCAGCTTCCTTATACGGTAATCATGGGATTTGCCTTTGCTTTATTCGTGCACCGCACTGGAAGCCTCTTGTCCTCCATGCTGGCGCACTTCCTGTTCAACTCAATATCGCTTTTCTTAAGCCAAAGCATAGTGGACGGCATTTCTGACGCAGCCGTCCAATCTGCCTCCCCTCAGGATCTGATCGTAATCGGAGGCATGGCGGCGTTGTTTTTGGCTTTATTCTTTCCAATTTATCGGGTGTTCAAGCGCTTGAACTCCTGAAGCTCTTTTAAGACTAGGAGGCGCTCATGGGATTCACCTGCGTCGGAATCAGCGGTTCTGGAAAAAAACTTCTTGCTTCGCTGATTCTTCTATATCTTCTAACCGCTTATCCCGTCTCTGCTTCAGAAATTTCGGTAGAAGCCATTACGCCCAACCGCCTGACCATCTCTTGGGCTGACGTGGAAAGAGAGGATGTAACCATCAGTTCATTTAGAGTGCGCGGATACAACATGGCGCAGCTGAGGACGCTAATTGAAGCCTGCGGCGGTTCTGTAAGGCAAGTCGCCGCAAATTCCTATCAGCTGGATAAATCCTCGCAAGGCCAAATATCCTTTCAAAACATTCCTATAACTGAAAAAGCAGACGTAAATGTCCTGTTCAACCAAACAACCATCCTGGATGTCAACGGAAACAAGGCAAACCCCACTCAGCCCGGTTGGGTTTATCTTGCGGATTACGGCTACAATCTGGGCAGCCTCCGAGATATTCTCTCAGCGCTGGGCATGGAGATAGTAAACGTGGAAGACAGCTCCGCCTCAGCCCAAACAAAGGTGACTATTAGGGACAAAGAAAAGCCCGCAGGCAAAATCATCGCCATCGACGCCGGCCACCAGGCATCAGCCAACAGCGGACTCGAACCTGTAGGTCCTGGAGCAAGCGCTATGAAGGCAAAAGTTTCCAGCGGTACATACGGAAAAGCTAGCGGACTCTATGAATACGAGCTTAATCTGGCGGTTTCCCTGAAGCTTGAGAAAGAACTCATCTCAAGAGGCTACAATGTCATTATGATCAGAAGATCCAACAATGTAGACATCAGCAACGCAGAGCGGGCTAAAATCGCAAATGAAGCTAACGCGGACGCCTTCATAAGAATTCACTCAAACGGCTCTGATGATGCATCGGTAAACGGCGCCATGACTATTTGCCAGACCAACTCAAATCCCTATAACGGTAATATTCATGCTCAAAGCAGAAAGCTCTCGGATGCCGTGCTTGACAGCCTTGCCGCATCCACTGGCTGCAAGCGGCAATATGTCTGGGAAACTGACACGATGAGCGGAATAAACTGGTGCAATGTCCCGGCTACCATTGTAGAGATGGGCTATATGACAAACGCGAAGGAAGACGCCTTGATGGCAAGCGAAAGTTATCAGCAAAAGATTGTCGCAGGCATAGCTGACGGAATTGATGCGTTTTTCGACAATTGAAATCAGGCGGGATGATGCGGCCAACCCCCGATCTCCCGCGCCGCCGTGCGTGCCGTTCGGCACGCGGCCGCTTAGCCGGAATATATGTACGGCTTGATCTCGATCTGCCGGCCGTTGAGACTGCTCTTCTCTAGGCGTTGATTGGCAGGCGGGACAGGGCTTTTGGATATTCGGGAGTTGTCAAAATCCCATAGCAGGCTTTCACCATCGATACTGATTTTCATAGGAAACTGCCTTTTTTTGTTGATTATACAGCGAGTGCGATTGATATCGGCATTTCTCACCGCTCATTAGATATACTGCTTTTTATATAAAATTACCTTTTTTGGAGCTTGATTATACAGGCTTCAATGGATAATCAAGCTCCAAAAAAGGAACATTTGATGAAAAGCGGTATAATCAACAAATAGGAGCCCTTAATGAAAATCGGTATCGGTATGTAGCCAGCCGCATATGCCGCGCACGCATAAAAGTCAGCCCTTAATGGACGGACTAACTTTAAAGAGAGCCTTCGCAGGCTCTCTTTTATTGCGACAATTCTTGAAAAATAATGGCACTAGCAATTCCTCTCTCTTTGTGATATTATATAGATGCCTATTTGCGCCTTAGAGCTTATTCATAAGCAGCCGAAAAGTATTCTTCCTCGCCGCTAGCAGTTTTAGAAATTCCTAAATTTACGGCTTTTCTATTAATTCGCGGATAAGCCCCTTAATTAGCTTCCACTTGAAAGAATCATGGAATTTCAAAAAGCTCCGACACATACTTGACAATTTCCTCTTCATCGCTATATCTCACCGCTTCTCCTGACGAATATCCGTCAATGTATGCAAAAATCTCAGAATCCGGCTGCAATCCGCACATCTTTTTGAAGTATCCTGAGTTTGCCCGAAAAGCTCCAACGCTGACTCCTAAAAGCTCCGTAAGCTTAACCGCCATTTTGCATTCTTTGGCCAGCTGCCCGTACATCTCCCGCCATCCATTAAGCTTTAAGACAGGGTCAACGCAAAGCCTGACTTTCCAGCCCGCATCCAAGGCCCGCCTCATTTGCGCCAGCCTTCTTTCAAGGCTTGGGGCGCCTCGTTCAAACTTGGAAGCGATAGGCTCCGGAGACAATGTCCACGCAAGCATGGCGTTGGGAATAGGCTTGCAATTTTCTATGCTTGAAAGAGAGCCGCCCTTCGTGCGGATCTCGATTGTCGCTTTTGGATTTCTCTCGCAGAATTCCAGCCATTCGCGAACAAATCCGGCAAGCCCCTCAAATGCCAGCAGATCCGAATCATACGAGACGCAGATGTACGCGGGAAGAATCTTTAAAACCTCGCTAAAAGTATCTTCAATGTTCACAAACACCACAATGTTAGCGGAGCTGTACATACCCCGCAGATAGCAGTACTCGCAATCATACAGGCAGTTCATTATCTGGGAGGAGCAGACGAAATTGCTGTTTCCGAATGAGTCGCACATGTCCGAGCCCGCATAGATGAACTTTGAGCTTCTCACAGCCAGTATCAGCTTAGGGCTCTTTTTTTGCAAAGTGAAGTTCTGGCCTCTTCTGCAGAATACGTCTTTGTAATGCTCTATTAGGATGACTTGGCTGCTCGGGAATCGGGAGAGGATTTCTTTCGCCTTTGGATGGCATGAAGCTTTCTTCTCCACATATATATGCGAAAACAGCTTATTGAACGAACCTTTGGATAAGTTTTTCATAGCGCAGCTTTCCCTCCTTTTTTCCTTCAGCTCTTATTAACGCTTCTTCGCGGAGTATCGGCAGAAAGTCCATGCTTCTCGCATTGGCTTTTTTGCATAAAGCTTCCAGCCGGCTTTTCATCGCGAAGGTAAGATGAAGAGAAACGCAAACTTCATCAAGAGCTCTCATTTGCCTTTCGTCCAATGCGCTTTTAACATCATCAGGAAGAAGAGCCTCAGCTGCGGCTTCCAGCCAGTCATATATCGTAGCGGCTGCATTTTTCATCAGCGACGCGCCTAATTTTCTGGAAACCGATTCTGGCTCGAACGCATCTGAAACGACTTTAATGCAGTGGATTCTGCTTGCAGGCAAATAAAATGACGCTGCTTCCCAGAAAAAGGCGCCTTCCATATCAGCTAGATCCAAACCGCATACGCCTCCATGGACAGGCTTGCCAAAGCTTTCAAGGGCGCCTTCCTTAAATGGGTGGCTTATCAGCATCTCAGGATAAAGCGTTCTCCCTGTGAATGAGCACGCTATTTTATTGCACACGGCTATATCTCCCGGCGCAAGCGGAGGCCGTCCTCCTGCCATCCCTATATTTGCAATCAAATCCCTATCCGGGTTTACGCCTGCAAATGACATGATTTCAGAAACAGCAACCGCAACGCCAACAGGTCCGGATCCGCACACCGCAAGCATCGCAGATCCGCCTTTAAACAATTGCAGGCTTTTTCTCGTTAATACCCTTTTCATTCTATTTCTAGCAATAAACGGCTCGGCCTCAAGCTGCAGCGCAGACACTATCAAAATCATGCGCATTCCTCCAAATCTCCGTATTTTTTGTGAGTATTTAATGCATCCCAAAAACATATATATATATTGTCGCCTCTAATATGGAGGCGGAAAGCCTATGGAGCAGGCTGACAATATTTGCCTAAAACAATCAACTTAATTTTGAGTTTAAAGAAGTAAAAACAGACAAAGGCATTTGCGAGTCGTATATTGTATCAGTTAAGGGTTTTTGATCAATCCTTCTCTAAGCGTTTTGAGCTTCTTCAAACGTTGAAACTGTTCGCTAAGAAATCCTTTACCCGCAGTGAAGCCTGGTTCAAAGGCAAAGCCTTTTAGCCCCTATGCTGCGGCAAGGCGGCCGCGTTTTGCGCGGATTGCCGTAATTAATCATTTTTAGGAGGCATTGTCTATGAACGACAAATCTGTATTTGGTTTAGATGAAAAGATCTCTGCTTTGCTAGCCTATCTGCTTGGGTTCTTTTCAGGTATATTCTACCTCATAATGGAGAAGGAAAACAAGTTTGTCAGATTCCACGCGTTGCAATCCACTGTATGGTTTCTTATTACCAGCGCAGCGTCTTTCTTGCTCAATATTCTTTCGGGCGTTCCGGTTCTTGGGTTTCTGTTCGGAATTCTATTGACCTTGGTGGGCATAGTCACATTCGCAAGCTGGATTTATCTTATGTATATGGCTTTTAAGGGCGTCAGCTTCAAGCTCCCCATACTTGGCGAAGCTGTTTGGAACCATATTGAAGGGACAAATAAATAATTAACATAGAAATGCTTTACCCAGCATATAATCTCCTTGGCATAAAGCGCTAAGCGCCAGCTTCCTATAATAAGGCGCCTGCCTGTATTTGGATTCGTTAATTTATACCTGTTTTCTACTACGCTCCCAGGCTTTAAAACCGAACGGACAGGTCATGGGAAAAACCGTCAGATCGAGTGCAAACTCTTGGCTGACGGCTTTTCTTTTGTTATAATGATGTATACAGATATGCATATGAACGTTCCGGTTTTAGCCTGGAGGTACAATGAGCGCGAAATGCCGAAATCAATCTCACCTTGATGGTGTATAATCCAGCTCCAAAATCGGTACATTTGACTTCAAATCGGTATATGCTGATGAGCGTGAGAACGATGCGATTTTGGATCTTAGCTGCATCAAGCTCAAAAATCGATGCATTTGACGCGCGTCTATATAGCGCATGCTGTACTGATTTGCAGGTTCCTAGTGCAGACAGTCCTAATTGCGTTACAGTCCTATTTGGCTATAATTAGGCATTTTATAGCCTAAAAGCATGTTGCGCAATTAAGAGCGACAGCACTAGTCTTCTAAAATCGTTGCATTTGACTTCAAAATCTGCATGCCAGCAATGACGCATGCCAAAACTGCCTGCATTAAAGAGGTGCCGCATGAAATGCATGAACTGCGAAATACATGTTGAGAGAAGCTTTTTAGGCCTAGGCGAAGCGCTCTCCTCAGCCGGGTTGTCAAATAGGCTCATTTGCATCGTAACAGACGACAATGTAGGAAGCCTGTATTTGGATGAAGCGCAAAAGAGCCTTGATGCTTTTGGCTTCAGGCACGCTAGCTTTGCCGTTTCGCACGGCGAGGAGAATAAGAATCTTGATGTCGTGCAAAGCATCTATTCCGCCTTCATCAAAGCGGGAATGGATAGAAGGTCCGTCGTCCTGACGCTGGGCGGAGGCGTTGTCGGAGATATGGCGGGGTTTGCCGCTGCCACATATATGCGGGGCATAGCGTTCGCTCAGTCGCCGACTACTCTTCTATCCCAAGTGGATGCCAGCGTTGGCGGCAAAGTCGGAGTCGACTTCATGGGAATTAAAAACATGGTAGGAGCATTCTATCAGCCTGCATGCGTCTATATCAACACAAGCGCCTTAAAAACGCTTCCGGACGGGCAATTCGCCTCTGGGATGGCTGAGGTGATAAAGCACGGCCTGATATTGGACAAGCCTTACTATGATAGGATTAAGATCCTCAAGGAAAGGATATCGTCGCAGGAACCTGGCGCCATAAAGGAAATAATCGAAGGATCGTGCCGAATAAAAGCCAGCGTAGTCTCTCAGGACGAAAAGGAAAAGGGCTTGAGGGAGATTTTGAATTACGGCCACACTTTCGGCCACGCAGTGGAAAGCTTGTCTGGATTTTCACTTCTTCATGGCCATAGCGTAGCAATCGGCATTGCGGCTGCGCTTCATATGTCTGAAAATCGCGGCTATCTCAAATTGCAAGAAGTGGACGATGCTCTCTGCCTTTTGAAATATTTCAAGCTTCCAATAAAAGCCTCAGGATTTTCAGCCGAAGATGTCTATGAGCAAATGAAGCTTGATAAAAAAAGCAGGGACGGAAAAATGAATTTTGTGCTCTTAAAGGGCATCGGCCAGGCTTATAGGGAAGAAAATGCCTCAAGGGATGAAATTTTTGAAGCGATTCGGTATATACTTTAAGTATTTGAAACTATAGAATCGGCGCATTTGACTGTTGCTAGGCGCTAAAGAAAGAAGAGTGGAAATGTTTTTACTATTGCCAGTATTGATGTGCGCGGCGCTTATAACTGCGGATCAGGCGACAAAGCATCTGGCCGTTAATTTTCTTAAGCCTCTGGACACAACTCCCGTTATACCAGGGATTATGAATTTCACCTATGTTGAGAACGAAGGCGCCGCGTTCGGGCTGATGCAAGGCGCGCGTTGGTTTTTCGTAGTGCTTACGGCTCTTGTTTTCGGCGTAATCATATACTACTATCTCAAGCTCCCCAAGGAGAAAAAATACCGCCCCGCAAGAGTCGCGATGGTTCTGGTGGCCTCAGGCGCGATCGGAAACGCCATTGATAGAGCGTTAAACGGATTTGTCGTAGATTTCATCCATGCCAGCTTTATAAATTTTCCAGTGTTCAACTTGGCTGACATATATGTAGTCATCGGCACAATCCTTCTTTCTGTCATGTTTCTGATACTGGGGGTTAATGAAGAGAAGACAGCTAAAAAAGTGAAGGAACCTAGTTGCCAATAATCCCTGCGTGCCGGGGAATTGATCCCAGCGCTGCGAGTGCAAAGCGCTTATAATGATTGAAGGGAGAGCCGCGCGATTTTTCACCCGCCCTTTGGGGCAGGGGAGGAATTTATTTTCTATGAAGATGCTGATAGCAGATGAGGAAGACATCGGAAAGCGCTTGGACATCTTTGCGTCCGAAGAGGCTTCAATAAGCAGAGCCAGCCTGCAAAAGCTCATGATTTCCGGAGGCGTTTTGCTAAACGGCCGGATAGCCTTGAAAAGCTCCAGGCTCAAGCTAGGCGATCTGGTTGCCGTATCAGATCTCGAACCTGAAACACTTGAAGCGGAAGAAGAGGACATACCGCTTGACGTCCTTTATGAGGACAAGTCTCTCATAGTGATAAACAAGCCCAAAGGCATGGTGGTTCATCCCGCGCCAGGCCATGCGCGAGGGACTGTGGTAAATGCAGTGCTTTACCGGTGCCGCGGCAGCCTTTCCGGGATTGGCGGAGCAATCCGTCCTGGAATTGTTCATAGGATCGACAAAGACACTTCAGGGGTATTAGTCATAGCAAAGACAGACAGCGCTCATCAGGCGCTGGCTATGCAGCTGGCCGAACATAGCATGGACAGACGGTACCGTGCCATTGCCGCAGGCATCTTTAAAGAGTCTGAGCTTACTGTAGACAAGCCTATCGGACGCAGCTCCAGAGACAGGAAAAAGATGTGCGTAACCGAAAATGGGGGAAGGCGCGCCATAACGCATTTCAAAGTTTTGGAGAACTTGCGCGGCGCCTGCTATATTGAGGCTCGCTTGGAAACAGGCCGTACGCACCAAATAAGAGTTCATTCGGCGTTTATCGGCCATCCTCTTCTTGGAGATTCCATATATGCGGGAAAATCTCCAAACCTAGGGCTCTCTGGAATAGACGGCCAGATCCTGCATGCCAAAAGCCTCGGATTCATCCATCCTGATACAGGAGAGTACATGCTCTTTGACACCGAACTTCCCGAATATTTCTTAAAGACTCTGCTTAAGCTGGGTTGCAAAGAGAAGGGGGGAATAGTTAAATGAAAGTTTTGATAGTGGATGATGAACAGCGAATATCTGAACTCATATCTATGTATTTAAACAAAGAAGGCTACGAAACTAAGGAGATCTACGATGGAGGCAAGGCTCTGGAGGCATTCGCCTCCTTTAAGCCGGATTTGGTCGTGCTGGATTTGATGCTTCCGGGGAAGGACGGGTATCAAATTTGCAGTGAGATCAGAAAAACAAGCATGGTTCCAATCATAATGCTCACTGCCAAAGGAGAAACATTCGATAAAGTTTTAGGACTCGAACTCGGCGCTGACGACTACATGGTAAAGCCATTTGAAAGCAAAGAGCTTGTCGCCCGCATAAAGGCAGTCCTGCGCCGCTATGAAAACATGGAGAAGCCGAAGGATCCGGAGGCTTCAAAGCAGATAAGCCTTCCAAACCTCACAATAAACCAATCCACCTACACTGTGACGTATCATGGAAAAGAGCTGGAACTCCCCCCTAAGGAATTTGAGCTGCTCTTGTTCCTCGCCTCCCATCCGAACCAAGTATTTTCAAGAGAGCAGCTTATAGAGCGCATCTGGGGCTACGAGTTCATGGGCGACACCCGAACGGTAGATGTGCATGTCAAGAGGCTCCGAGAAAAAATGCAGTATAAGGATGTATGGAATCTTAAAACCATTTGGAGTGTCGGCTACAAGCTAGAAATTAAGTAACGGCTCAGCTTGGACATGAAACCTTTGAAACAAAGCCCGGAAGCTAATGCGTCCGGGCTTTGCTTTTTTTCTATAGCATCATTGGGGCAGGCGGGTTCTATTCAAACGCCTGCTCGAGATCCCAGATGATGTCCTCTATATGCTCCGTGCCAATTGAAAGCCTAATTGTGTTCGGTTTGATTCCGGCTTCAAGAAGCTCAGGACCCTCAAGCTGGGAATGGGTTGTGCTTGCCGGATGAATTGCAAGCGATTTTACATCCGCGACATTTGCCAGCTGCGAGAATATCTTCAGCCTGTCGATATAATTTCTGGCGTCTTTGTCGTCGCCTTTTATTTCGAATGTGAAAATTGACGCGGCGCCTTTTGGGAAGTATCTGTCATAGAGTTCCTTGTACCCGCTCTCAGGAAGTGACGGATGGTTTACACTTTCCACATTTGGATGCTTCTTTAGGAAGTCTATGACTTTTACAGTGTTTTCAACATGCCGCTCAATGCGAAGAGACAGAGTCTCAAGCCCTTGCAAGAACAAGAAAGAGTTGAACGGGCTTAATGCCGCCCCCTGATCCCTAAGATGAATGACTCTGGCGCTTGTAATGTATGCGGACGCGCCAACGGCGTCAGTGAAGACTACGTTGTGGTAGCTCGGATTAGGCTTTGACAGTCCGGGGAATTTGCCGCTTGCCGCCCAGTCGAATTTCCCGCCGTCTACAATGACTCCCCCTATGGATGTTCCATGGCCGCCGATGAACTTGGTAGCCGAATGAACCACTATGTCGGCGCCGAGCTCTATTGGCTTGATTAGAACCGGAGTGGCAAATGTGTTGTCCACTATCAGAGGTATGCCGAAAGCGTGAACTGCCTCTGACAGGGCTTCAATGTCTATGATGCTGGAGTTGGGATTTCCAAGGCTTTCAATGTAAACCGCCTTGGTATTAGGCTTTATAGCCTTTACATATCCCTCGATGTCGTCTGGATCCACAAAGGTCGTCTCAATGCCGAAATCGGGAAATGTATGGGCGAAGAGGTTGTACGTGCCGCCATAAAGAGTTTTCGCGGCAATTATATGATCTCCCGCATGCGCAATGTTTTCGACAGCGTAAGTGGTAGCCGCCGCTCCGGAAGCCAAGCCCAAAGCGGCGATGCCTCCTTCTAGCGCGGCTATTCTCTTTTCGAAGACGTCTGTAGTCGGATTCATTATCCTGGTGTAGATATTTCCCGATTCTGTGAGGCCGAACCTGGCCGCTGCGCTGTCGGCGC
This sequence comes from Clostridiales bacterium, assembly GCA_031269465.1. GTDB lineage: Bacteria > Bacillota > Clostridia > Lachnospirales > WQUN01 > JAISWZ01. Next base: position 36,652 of record JAISZB010000192.1, read on the forward strand.
TGGGGAACACGTAGGATGTTGTCTGGTAAATGGGAACAGCTCTAGCGTCAGTGGCCGGATCCGGCTGTTCCTGGCCTGCATGCACCTGCAGCGTTTCAAATTTGTACTTTCTGTCTCCCATGATCTTTTTCGCTGCCGAAAGCCATTAATGCGCAAATGATAATGCAATTGCGCATTGCCGCTTCTCTGTGGCTTGAATCGTCCCTTCAAGCAAGGCAGCTTGCTCCTCTCTGTCAGCATTAATCTGGCATTGGTCATTGTTTAATCATATATGTTTTATATAGATATTTTATATCATTCCTTTATGATTGTCAATAAATATTTCTTGCCAGATACGAAAGATTATAACTCTGAAACTGAAAAAGAGCAAAGCATTTATGAAAAAGGACTAACAGATGTGCAGCCAAGCACTTTAGAGCGCGAAAAGTAAACACACCTCCGACACTCTACGACACTCTGAACGCAATGCGCTATAACCCTCATAAATCCAAAATTACAAACTTGAAACTCGAGGAGCAAACACTACTATTCGCTCAGGAAATATAATTACTGCTTGCTAGGGCTCGCAGATAAGGTGAGTCAAATGTACAGCGACTTCACTGAGCTTAATACAAATAGCAAGGCTGTTCAGAAATGTATCGACAAGCTGAAAGAGCATTTGCTTCAGAGCGAGAATTACAATCAGTATAGCAAAATCGCGTCGCAGTATGACGCATCCATTTAGCCTTCGAAACTACAGTATAATGTATACTGCTTTTCATCAAATGTTTCTTTTCTGGATCTTGATTATCCATTGAATGGTACGAAATGCCGATACCGGCATTTTGCCGGGTAATTGACGGATCCAAGGCGAAAGGTAAGACCCGCCACCACAGCCGTCATTTTCAGGGGATGCCGCACTTTTGTCGGCTTCGCCTCCTTCGTAAAGCGAACGGAGCCTGGCTGAAGCAGCGCGGCGCCAGCTGTGGGGTATAACTTAGTGCGTCAATAAATTAATAAAGGACTATTGGCGAATACCTAATAGTCCTTGCACAATTCAGTTTATCATGCCGTTTTAAGACATTCAATTACAATTCTTGAAATGTACTCTGCTATAGATAAAGATTTTTTAACAGAATTATACTTAATAACATTAATAATGTCATCTGGAAGTTCAATGTTTTAAGTAACAATTCGTTTTGTGCGGCTTCTACAACATATTTTGCCTTATCAGGCATTTCTCCCTGACCTTTTTTCCAAATAACATCTACTGACTCACTCATTACAATGCCTCCTTCAGAATCTTCTCATGTTTTTGTGTCATTAAATCGGCATGGATAACATTTATTCCTCCACTTGTGCTTGTATCTGTTTATAACCTCAAGCTCTCTAGCTTTTAGTCATATCCTAAAACTAGTAATTTCTCTGGGTCTTCCCTTAACTCTGCTATGACAGTAGGTTCGGCAATTACGGCAAGCATGTCATTATCGGATATACCGATTTTCGGGCAGAAGGAAGAATGGTCATTATCGTTGCCTCCAAATAAGATTTTATGCATTAAGAGAATTTTATCACTTATCCTTTCGATTTGCAATGCAGAGTTATATTTACTAATGGTTAGTCGTTTTAAGCAAACCTTCGTCGCTTCTATCTCTGGAATATGCTTTTCCAATCCAAAATAGAAAAAGAGCTGAATGCATTAAAAAAATCTTCTTTAGGACCTCTAAATCGAGATAGTTATGGCATCTGTAGAGCTTATGTTAAGGACGTTAAACTGTCATGTGTTATAAGGGATTGTTAGCAGAAATTCAATCATTTTATTATATAGACGCAATTAGACGCATAAAGCTACTAAATGAGCTTCATATGGAGTTTATATGGAACTTTCCTATGCTCACCAGTGTATAATGCATCAAAGCTTCATTTGAGCTTATGAGCGCTTTCGGAAATTCAGACATGCTGTGAAGAATTGGAGCATAAGATTAAAGGAGGAGTCATTAATGCGAAACTATACTCTCGACATGATCAAATGCGGGAAGACTGCTGTAGTGAAATCCCTGTCGAGCAAAGGGGCTATTAGGCGGCGCTTGCTGGATCTCGGCATTACTCCTAAAACCGAAGTAATGGTGCGAAAGGTTGCTCCTCTAGGAGATCCTATAGAGATTTATTTGCGGGGATATGAACTGGCAATCCGGCTTGAGGACGCTAAAACGATAGTCGTGGACTGCGTATGCTGATTTGAAGTCAAATGCAGTGATCTTGAGCGAAAACCAGTATGACTGGAATCTGAATCGGCATATTAAGCCAGCGTTAAATCCAGACGTATTATGGCCGTTCTGACGATTTGCAGTCATGCTGATTTTATAGCTTGATTATATAGCGAGAGCGAAATGACGATATCAATCGCACCTTGAAAGTGGACAATCAAGCTCCAAAATCGGTGCAATTGACTGCAACTCGGGCTGTTTTGAAGTTTGTCTGTCCGCCTTCACGCTGCAGCTTCAAGCTCCAAAACAAGAAATTCATATGCAAACCAGCATCGCATAATGGCGCGTTAAGGCCGCGTTATTCTAATCGAAAGGAGAGGCTCGCATCTAGCTTGCGGGATGCGGCGCAGATTGACTTATGACGATAGCATTGGCAGGCAATCAGAATTCTGGCAAAACGACTCTGTTCAACTTGCTTACAGGTTCCAATCAGCATGTAGGAAACTTCCCTGGAGTAACTGTGGAGAGGAAGATAGGCGCGCTTAAGGCTCACAGGGGGATTGCAATTGCGGACTTGCCCGGCATATACTCGCTTTCCCCCTTCACCCAGGAAGAGAGGGTTGCCCGCGACTGCTTGCTTAATAACAAGCCTGACGGAATTATAAATATCGTAGACGCCACAAATATGGAAAGAGGGCTTTATCTCTCGCTTCAACTGATAGAGCTGGGAATCCCCATGGTCATAGCCCTCAATATGATGGATGAGCTGGAAGCAAGCGGAGGCGCCGTTAATTCCGACAAATTGTCGCAATTGCTGCGTGTACCTGTCGCGCCCATTTCAGCTCTTAAAAATGAAGGCGTTGAAAAGCTGCTGATCATGATGCTGGATGCGGTTGAAAGCGGCGATAAGCCTAAAAGCCTGGATTTTTACGCAGGCCCAATTCGCAGGGCGATGGCAAGCGCGTCTCTCGCCACTGACGGGCGCGCCAGCGCTTTGGACATTCCCGTCGGCTTCGCAGCCTCCAAAATAATTGAAGGCGACGAGGAACTGATTTCAAAGCTAGGCCTGTCAGAGAAAGAGATGAGAATTCTAAACGGCGCCATACGGAAGTTGGAGGATGAGTCGAAAACGGATAGAGACGCCGCCCTGGCTGACGCGCGATATGCGTTCATAGAAAAAATATGCTCTGAGTCAGTGGTGAAGAGCAAAGATACAAAGGCTTTGTCGAGATCCATTCTTATAGACAAGCTATTGACTCACAAGGCTCTCTCACTCCCCATATTCTTTTGCATCATGCTCTTTGTGTTTTGGATTAGCTTCAACATGCTGGGCAATAGGTTGAATGGCATCGCTTCCCTGGCAATCAGGCATTTCTCATTATCAGTCGACAGTCTTCTTTACAAGCTCGATGTTAACCCAATCATTCATTCGCTTGTTGTAGACGGCGCTTTGGCAGGCATTGGGAGCGTACTGTCTTTTCTTCCAACCATAGCCGTTTTGTTTTTCTGCCTCTCGCTCCTGGAAGACAGCGGCTACATGGCTCGAATAACGTTTGTGATGGATCGCTTGCTGAGGAGAATCGGTCTTTCCGGCAGATCCATCGTACCGCTCCTAATAGGGTTCGGTTGCTCGGTACCCGCCATAATGTCCGCTAGAACCCTGGGAAGCGAGTCAGAGCGGCGAATGGCTGTCCAGCTCATTCCATTCATTTCCTGCAGCGCGAAGCTTCCGATATACGCCGTCTTTATATCAGCGTTCTTTGCGGAGCGTACGGCAGGCGTAATGTTTATTCTGTATGCTGCGGGCATTCTTTCCGGAATATTGTATGCCTTCTTGCGGAACAGGCTCGGCCTTTCAGGCAAGTCTTCGCCCTTTGTTATGGAGCTTCCCCCATACAGGATGCCTTCTGCTAAAAACACCGGCCTTTTGGTATGGGATAAGACGAGGGATTTCCTTTATAGGGCTTTTACTATAATCTTCCTTTCATCAGTAGTCGTCTGGTTTTTACAGGCGTTCGACTTCAGGCTCAATCCTGTGTCGGACAGCGAAAACAGCATGCTGGCATCAATAGGCAAGCTTATCAGTCCCATTTTCGCTCCTCTAGGCTTTGAAGACTGGCGCGCTTCCACAGCCCTTATAGCTGGCTTTACCGCAAAGGAAGCGGTTGTAAGCTCTCTTGGAGTTCTCGCGGGTGAAGGCGGAATTAGAGGCATATTCACTCCCCAAGCAGCGTTTTCATTCCTTCTCTTCACTCTTTTATATACGCCGTGCGTCGCTGCGATTGCAATGGCGAGGAAAGAATTGGGCTCTGCCGCCGCAGCTGCGAAGCTTGTGGCGTTTCAAACCACTGCAGCCTATTTTATGGCGTTCCTATTCTTCCAAAGTTGCAAGCTTTTCTGGCCATTATGACTAAATACTTGAATATCCTGGCAATCAACTCAATATACTGATTGGACGTAATATTTTATGCAGGCATTAGAAGCTGTACATTTGACTGCAATCTCTATTTTCCACTTTCAAGGTGCGAAATGCCGATATAGCCTTTAGAACTCGCAGGCAGTCAAATCCAAAACAGGAAGTTTAAATCATTGTATAGGCGCTATTGAAAATTAGAATTTACAATGCCCTGTTGATTTTATCGGCAACTTGTAATAGACTTATAATGTTTAGATTTATTGATCATCCATAATGCGCAATATTAATTGCAGAATAGCATTAAAGCTCGCCTATTTTGGAAATTGTCTCTATAGTAAGTAATAGTAAGCGCGAAATGCATATATCGGCATTTCAAGCCTTGATATACTGATTTTCGTATGAAATAGCCTTTTTTTGGAGCTTGATTATACAGCGAGTGCATAATGCCGAGATCCGCATTTCGCACCACTCAATGGTTTAATCAAGCTCCGAAAAAGGAACATTGGAAATCAGTATAGAGATGAAGCTTCAAAATCGGTACATTTTCGCCTATCGTCATATGAATTGGAAAGTTCCGATTGCGAAGGAAGTCAGGAGAAAGAGTCAGAAGAAAATCCGCCAGATATCGGAGCATACGCTGCATCATTCATGCGCCTTTGGCGGCCATAGAATTTCAATGGTTTCACGCCTGATTATCCATTTTTGTTAACATGCTGATTCAGAGCCAAAATCGGAACTATCAATGCAAATCCTTATAGCAATAGCGAGTTGTAAATAGAAATCAGGGAATAATAATAACTCGTTTGGGTTGTCCTTTAAGGACTCCATACAATACAAGGAAGGTGATTTTATGAAAGTGGCGGTGCGTTACTTCAGCCGTTCAGGAAACACAAAGAAGCTTGCTGACGCCATAGCGAAATCTGTGAAAGTGGCTTCCCAAAGTATAGCCGAGCCTTTTAACCAACCTGTTGACATGCTGTTTCTTGGAGGATCTGTACACGGATTCGGAATAGACAGCGAGCTTAAGCAGTTCATAGCAAGCCTTTCATCTGAAAAAGTGAAAAAAGTAGTTGTTTTCAGCACTACCGCAGTAGTCAAATCCGCTTATCCATACATAAAGAAATTATTGGATGACAAGGGAATATCTGTTTCTGATCAGGAATTCCACTGCAGAGGAAAATTCTCTATTCTTCATAAGGATAGGCCTAACGACAAAGATTGTATGGATGCGGCCATTTTCGCGAAAAAGCTCATAAGAGCTTAAGCAACGAGACATTTTGCAGTTGATGGACATTGGGCCGTCAACTGCAAAATTAAAAAACGCTTTGCCAGCTATGACTAATTAACCTGCGCTGCTCTCCACACTAGAAGAGATGATGATTTTGAGCCAATTTCTTTCCAATTTTTACAAAACTCTCTTTGCTATTTTTACAGTTCCGTTCTTGCTCCTGTTTGTAAGTCTGATGCTATTCAACAATTCCACTGACAAGCTTGAACTATTGCCTCAAACAATCTCAGCGGCATTAATTTCCATTCTTCTAATGCTTCTTTGCATTGGCTTTAAAAACATGAAACCTCTTTTGCGGTTGCTACGCCGACGCTTCAATCTTTTTATGGCGCTCATTCTGATTTTAGTCTACGCCATCCAAATATGCTCCGCAGCATTCTTCTACACCAGAAACGGCTGGGACGTAGGAATTCTCTTAAACAGCGCGAAAAGCGGCTCGCCTTACATTGAGTACTTGAACCGCTATCCAAACAACCTCCTTCTGTTTTTCATCTACAAAGCGGCAGTGGACGCCTGCAAGGCGCTTGAAATACGGGAGATAAACTTCGTCCTGTCAGCGCTGAACGCAATAATGATGGATCTCTCCATCGCAGCGGCATCTTCCGCAGTGCTCAAACTCTCGGGTTGGAAGACCGCAGCGGCGTCTCTTTTCATAATGGCGGCATTCATAGGGCTCTCGCCATGGATAATCGTGCCTTACAGCGATACTTTCTCCATGGCGTTTACATCAGGCGCTTTCGCTTTTTTCGTCTATGGCTCTCAATCGCGAAGACTGTGGCAGCGCAGCTTGCTCTTTTCCCTCTGCGGCTTGTCATCAAGCGTCGGATTCCTTCTCAAGCCCTTGTCTATAGCTCTTCTTGCCGCTTGCCTCTTCACCGTCGCCTGCTGGAAAGGAAAGCTTTTAAAGGCTAGAGTGCAAATTGCCGTAAACTTGACGCTTGCCTTCGGCATTGGAATTCTTCTCTTTAACATTTTACTGAATTTTCAAAGTGCTGTTTCTCTGGAAAAAGGGAGGGAATTTCCCCTATCTTATTGGGTCAACACCGGCTTGTCCATTACCACGAACAGCCTCGGCGCGCATGGGTATGGGATTTACAGCGAGCAGGTCAGCAATTTGAACTCCAGCTTGGATGAAGCCTATGAACGGGACAGTTTCAACCGGAAAATGATATCTGACAGGCTCTCCAACTTCGGGGTATTGGGCTATCTCGAGTTTTTGTCCAATAAAGCCCGCTGGGTTACATCCGAGGGAAATTTCTTCTGGGGAAAAGAGGGCGGATTCATTGATTTTTCCTTCAGAGACGACGGGAACATCCTCACGGAGCTGTTCTACCCCGGAGGCGAATTTTATAGAGCATACCTTTACATATCGCAAGGAATTTGGATAAACGTATTTTTCCTTGCCTGCGTTTATGCCGCGCACAATTTGCGCAACCTAAAGACCCTAAGCATGCATGGCAGCGTCAGCCTCTTCAGCATTTACTTTTTAATTCTTGGCATCCTGGCGCTGGAAGGGCGTTCACGATATCTTATTAACAGCTTGCCGCTATTCTCCGCAGCCGCTTCTCAAGGCTGGGCCATATGCGCTGAGTCCACAGGCAGGCTTCTGCGCAAGAAGCGCCGTTTGAAAATTAGCATTGGCAATCCTCTGCAAGAGAAAGCTGAGCTTGAAGCTGCGAAATAAAGAGACGGCTTTTTGCTTCCGGCATGTACAGGCTTTTTTTATACTCAAACGCATCAGCGCCGATCCTTATGCAAGCCAGAGCGGAGCAACCGACGACCGAAGTGCAAGCTTTGCTCCGAATGCGCCCGCAAGCGGGCGCTGCGGAAATGGAGCCGCCTGCGGGAGGGCGGCAACCTAGGGCTTTGGCAAAGGAGCAGTGAATCAATCTGATTTCAAGCATGAATTCCCAATGGAAGGGTTCGCCTCCGCCCAGGCTCTCGAAGCAGGATTCAAAAAGCCGCATTGAATTGTTTTATGCATTTTTCCCAGCTGATTCGGGCGCTGGGGAAGAGGGCGCTGGGGAAGAGCAAGCCCGCTCGCTAGACGAGAAATTAAAGCCGGCCCTTTCGCGTTTGCGAGGCTCTTATTCTGAAGGGCGAACGGGATTCATCAAGTTCCTGCGGTATATTGCGCTTGTTGCGCCGCAATGCTTCCGATGGGTTTCAAGAAGCATGCCGAAGCCTAATGCTGAAAAATCAAGATTAAATAGTATATGGATAAAGCATTGGCGCATCCATTCGCGGGCCGGCATGAGTTGGCGTTTCTCCGGCATCAGGCGATACGCCGATGAATTTTATTCCGAAAGGGTGATCCCATATGGAACCAGGTGAAGCGCTGAAAGCGCTGGTTGCGGAAAGAGGAAAGGAAATCCTGTTGAACGTTCGGAGCGTTCACAGCCATTTGATGGATTGCAGAATAGAGTCTCAATATCGCACTCAGATTAAACTGTTTTTGAATACGGCGGGGCTTAGGGCGATTATACAATCCTTGCCGCGCACGCCAAGCCGGGTCGAGCAGCGCCAGGCGATCATTCGCGCCGCTGATGACACGGGGTATCCGGAAGACATAGTACATAGGGCGGCTCAGTGGATTTTTGCCGCATTGGGGCTGGAATCGGACATTTATGCGCCGGGCGGCTTATCCGCGCCGACAAATCAAATCGCTAGGCCTGTTCAGGCTGTGAATACGCCAGCGCAAACAAGCATGGAAGCAACGTTGGCAGATCGCGGCAACAGCGTAGGAAACATTGTTAATGAAGGTTTAGTTGCGCTAAGGGATGGATGGATATACTACACTTCCTGTTATAACAATGCCAATGCCAATGCCTATAACAGTACCGTCGGCCTTTGGAAATTTCGCGCTGGTGGCAGCGAAAGAAAGCTGATACAGTCCGGTGAATATAGAGATGTTAATGTTATAGGTGGTTGGATTTACTGTATTAAAGTAGAAAGAAAAGTTAAATATGATGATATAGATGTCTATCATCTTCTGTGCAAAACCCGTTGCGACGGCAGCGACTTCGAGGTACTTGATAGCGGAGCTGCCGCTTACAATTATATTAATGTTGTTGGGGAATGGGTTTATTACTCATGCCATTACAACAAATACAGCAAAAATGACGTCAGCAGCGGCCTTTACAAAATCAAGACAGACGGTCGATATAAGACTAAAATAAGCGATGATTTCGGCCACTTTACCAATGTAGTTGATGAATGGATTTATTACTCTAAAGCAGATGATAATTTTAAGCTCTATAGAATCCGTACAGATGGATATGGCAGGACTAAGTTAAGCGATGACATATGCGGAGAAATAAATGTCAATGCCGATTGGATATACTACAGCAACGGTGGCGGCATCTTTAAAATCCGTTTGAATGGCGCAGAGCGAGTGAAAATAATCGATGCTCGTTGCTCATCTATAAATGTAGCGGACGGTTGGGTATATTACAGGGGAGACGGCTGCAAGCTCTATAAAGTTCGAGTAGATGGCAGTTTCAGGACAAAGCTGACAGAACACTATATACGTAGATTTAATCTTGCCGGCGACTGGGTGTATTACATAATCGAGAGAAATCCTGACCTTTACAAAATCCGCACCAATGGCACCGACCGCATCCTCGTTCACAAATTTGCAATATAAGTGCAATTGAGCTTCACCGCCAAGATGAAAGTTGTCTAGCATTGAATCTTAGCGGCTGATTTTATCAAATCCCGCATGTGTTTTTATACCAAAACTGCCTATTTTGGATCTGGGCTGTTACAGCGAGTGCGAAATGCCTGGTATTCCACGCCTAATCGCGTTGCGTCCTGCCTTTAGTTTTCATACTGGCATGCAATCTTCAAGCCATGGAGTACATGGAGTAGTTCCGTCCTGTGTGGGACACTCTCAGAGAGAACGAACAGTTTGTGCTGCCTGAGTTTTATCTGAACGACGACGACAGGCAGATTGATGCTATCCGCAACATCTTCGGCCGCTTCCACATCGAGCGTTCATCTATACTGATAATATCAAAGTTTTATCAAGACGCAAAAGCCTTTGGAGCAAACGCTCCGAGGGTTTTTGCATGCCCGGAGGCGACGAAATGCCAAAGAAACCCAAGCGACCGTATTTTTATCCTGGCTGTCCCGAATTGACGGAGGGCAGGTATTGCGCGGAGCATCAGAGGTTGGCTGACTAACAATAATAAATCCGCCTCTTCAGACCGTTGTCAAAAGGGCGGCAAGCAAAAATTGCGCCTCCGCCATCGGTTTTTGGATAATCTAAATCAAGGCGAGGGAAATCCTTGTACCCGGCCAGAATCACATCAATCCCGCTGACGATCACAGCGTTAAGTATAGCTTGGTCTTTTGGGTCTGGGATAAGCTTCTCCGCTTCCTCAACAGAGGGAATCAGTTCATAGGACTAAACCGCGAGAATATCCGTCATCTTGCGTTTCATCACTTCTCGCATCTCGGTCACTTTGCGGTAGCAAAGAATCAATTCGTGGTTGGCGGCGACATAAAGTTACGCTTTGGCGCTTTTGAATTTCTGGATCACATCGCTGACAGCATGATGCTCGTATCCACAAGGATTATCACATCCAGCTTTCCCCGTTGCAAACCTCGTCAACCAGCCTTTGAACATCTTCCTCGTCACTTAAGCCGAGTCGCTTGGCAACGCCCTGCATTACCATCTCGCATGCGGCAGACTGGAGGGGTTCACTCAATGGATCGCCTACTTTCGATATAATGCGCCGGCTTGAGACTCCAAACGCAATTATATCCTATTGGAGGCGTTTTTGCCATAACCATTTATGCCCTAGCTGCATTTGGCATCGCCACCGCTTTTTTCGCTCTCCCCAGCATAGCGGGGGGTTTATGTTTGTTGCTAATTATAGCCAATAGGACTGTAACGCATTTAAGGCTGTCTTCACTCAGAGACGCCGTGGAAGCGGCGGTCGTGCAGGTTGTCGGAGACTTCGGCGAGGCGGCAGGGGACTTCTTCAAAAGCGCCAACCGGCGAGAACGGCCGGGAGTTCACGGATCCGGTGGACGCCGTGGAGCGCGCCGTCTATTTCCACCATCCCCATTCAAGCTTCGAGAAGGGGGCCAGCGAGCGCCACAGCGGGCTTCTGCGCCGCTTCGTGGAAAAAGGGAGAAGCGCGGGCGGCATGTCCGCGTCGCTTTACGCCAAGGCGGCGGACTGGAACAACAACCTTTCTAGGAAAATACTGGGTTGCATGTCTTCGGCGGAAATGTTTGAGAGAGAGGTCCTCAAAACAGCGCAAGGGGCGGCGCGGCTCCTTCGCTTCCATCAGACCTCGCTCCAGCGTCTCTCGGAGGAAAAACATTCCTGTGGCATCTGTTGCATTTGATTTTGCAATTAATATGCCGCTTTTCATCAAATGTTCCTTTTTTGGAGCTTGATTATCCATATTGAAAGGTGCGAAATGCATTTCGCACTCGCTGTATAATCAAGCTCAAAAAAAGGCAGTTTAGTACGAAAATACATTTTATGGACATTTGTCCATGCCTCAAATACACAAATGGCTTAATATTTTCATCCTTAGTGGTGAAGCGAAGCTTCATAGGGGTTTATATG